>NZ_JCAQIA010000012.1:0-85292 GCF_059621085.1 Halochromatium sp. NSM3
GCGCGAAGGTGGCCGCACCGTCGGTGCTGGCGTCGTCGCCAAGGTGATTGAGTAATCACCATGGCAAGCCAACGCATACGCATTCGACTTAAGGCGTTCGATCACCGACTGATCGATCAGTCCGCGCGCGAGATCGTGGATACGGCAAAGCGCACAGGCGCGCAGGTGCGTGGCCCCGTGCCGCTGCCCTCGCGGCATGAGCGTTACACCGTATTGATCTCGCCACACGTCAACAAGGACGCACGCGATCAGTATGAGCTCCGCACGCATAAGCGGCTGATGGATATCGTCGATCCGACCGACAAGACGGTCGACGCCCTGATGAAGCTCGACCTGGCTGCCGGCGTCGACGTACAGATCAAACTGAGCTGAGGTTAAGACGATGGCCATTGGTGTGATCGGCCGTAAAGCCGGTATGACCCGTATCTTCAGTGACGACGGTCGCTCTGTTCCTGTCACCGTGATCGAGGTGCAGCCGAACCACGTGACTCAAAATAAGACTGAGGAGCGAGATGGTTACCGTGCGATTCAGGTGACCACGGGGCGCCGCCGTCAGACGCGGGTGACCGAGCCGATGGCTGGGCATTTCGCGACGGCGGGCGGCGCGCCGGGCTTGACGCTGCGCGAATTCCGTCGCGACGCCGGCGTGGGCGAAGACCTGAGCGACGGCGGCGAGCTGACGGTTTCGCTGTTCGAGGTTGGACAAAAGGTCGATGTGCGCGGCGTCACCAAGGGGCGCGGTTTTACCGGCACCATCCGGCGCCATCATTTTCGCGGTCAGGACAGCACCCACGGCAACTCGTTGTCGCATCGTGCTCCGGGCTCGATTGGCCAATGCCAGACCCCAGGACGCGTGGTCAAGGGCAAGAAGATGGCCGGCCAGATGGGTAACGTGAATCGCTGTCAGCAAAATCTCGAGGTGATTCGGGTCGACGTTGATCGCAATCTCTTGCTGATCCGCGGCGGTGTGCCGGGTCCAGCCGGTGGGCGTCTGTTCGTGGTGCCCTCGGTGAAACAGAAGAATCGGAAGGGTTAATCATGGAGCTGGCTATTCGCAACGCCGAGTCGTCGTCGGTCCAGGTTGCCGACCTGGTCTTCGGTGTCGACTACAAGCCGGGACTTGTGCATCAAGTCGTCACGGCCTATCTGGCCGGTGCACGTTCCGGAACCAAGGCGCAAAAAAACCGTGCTGCGGTGAGCGGTGGCGGGGCTAAGCCGTATCGGCAGAAGGGGACTGGCCGTGCGCGAGCCGGTACCAGCCGCAGCCCATTGTGGCGCAGCGGCGGCGTGACCTTCGCGGCCCAACCGCGCAGCTACGAGCAGAAGGTGAATCGCAAGATGTATCGTGGCGCGGTGCGCTCGATCCTCTCGGAGCTGATCCGCGCCGAGCGCCTGATTCTGGTCTCGGAGCTGAGCATCAGCACGCCGAAGACCAAAGAGGTCCGCGCGAAGCTGGCTGAGTTCGGCCTCGAGCGCGCACTGATCCTGGTCGATGAGGTTGAGGACAACCTGGCACTGGGAGCCCGCAATCTGCCGGGCGTCTGGGTCGATACGGCCACCAGTGTGGATCCGGTCAGCCTGGTCGCAGCCGAACATCTGATCGTCACCGAGGCGGCGTTGCGTCGTCTCGAGGAGCGTCTGTCATGAATGCCGGCATCAATCAAGAACGACTGATGAAGGTGCTGCTTGGGCCGATCATCTCCGAGAAGGCCTCGCTCGCCGCCGACCAGTCCGCGCAATACGTGTTCAAGGTCGAGCCAACCGCGACCAAGCGCGAGATCGGCCAGGCCGTCGAACTGCTGTTCGAGGTCAAGGTGGACTCGGTGCAAGTGCTCAACGTCAAAGGCAAGGCGAAGCGCTTTGGGGCACGGCTTGGCAAACGACCTGGCTGGCGTAAGGCCTATGTGCGCCTCGCGTCCGGCAATGATATCGACTTTGGGGGCGGTGCCTGATCGGCTGAACTCGAGCGACGGCGCGTGATGCGCGCGCACGGCGGCACCTGTTAAGGCCCATCAACGACACGGATAACAAACAATGGCTATCGTGAAAACAAATCCGACATCGCCTGGCCGGCGGTTTGTCGTCAAGATTACCGGGACCGGGCTGCACAAGGGTGAGCCACACGAGGCATTGCTCTCGAAGAAGTCGAAGACCGGTGGTCGTAACAATCAGGGCCGTATCTCGGTGCGGCATCGTGGTGGCGGTCATAAGCAGCGCTATCGGCTGGTCGATTTCAAGCGCCGCAAGAAAGAGGTGCCGGCTGTCGTGGAGCGGATCGAATACGATCCGAACCGCAGCGCCAACATCGCCCTGCTCAAGTACGCCGATGGCGAGCGCGCCTACATTATCGCACCCAAGGGTCTGAGCCAAGGCGCGACCGTGGTGGCCTCGGAGACGGCGCCGATCTCGGCGGGCAACTGCTTGCCGCTGCGCAATATCCCGGTCGGTACCGAAGTGCATTGCATCGAGATGCGTCCCGGCAAGGGCGCGCAGTTGGCTCGGGCGGCAGGGGCCTCGGTGCAGCTGGTCGCGCGCGAAGGTGACTCCGCGACCTTGCGGCTGCGTTCCGGCGAGATGCGCAAGGTGCATGCCGACTGCCGTGCCGTGGTTGGTGTCGTCGGCAATGGCGAGCATAGCCTGCGCAAGCTTGGTAAGGCGGGTGCCTCGCGTTGGCGCGGCGTGCGTCCGACGGTGCGTGGCGTCGTCATGAATCCGGTGGATCACCCGCACGGTGGTGGTGAAGGCCGCACCTCGGGTGGTCGTCACCCGGTGAGCCCCTGGGGACTACCGACCAAGGGCCATAAGACTCGAAACAACAAGCGTACGGACGGCATGATCGTACGTCGTCGTCGGCGCAAGTAAGACAACGCGAGGAGCGATCACGTGGCACGTTCGATCCGCAAGGGCCCGTTCATCGATCATCACTTGGCCAAAAAGGTCGAGGATGCGGTGGCCCAGAATAGTAAACGGCCGATCAAGACCTGGTCGCGCCGCTCGATGATATTGCCGGAGATGGTCGGTCTGACCATCGCCGTCTACAACGGTCGCCAGCATGTGCCGGTGTTGATCAATGAGAACATGATTGGCCACAAGCTCGGCGAATTCGCGCTGACCCGGACCTTCCGCGGTCACGCGGCGGACCGCAAGGCCAAGAAGCGCTAGGGGATAAGGCATGCAAGCAGCAGCGACACTGAAGTATGCGCGTATCTCGGCGCAGAAAGCGCGGCTGGTCGCGGATCAGATTCGCGGACAGCACGTTGAACGCGCACTCAATGATCTGGCGTTCAGCACCAAGAAAGGCGCGCGCATGCTGCGCAAGCTCTTGGAGTCCGCGATCGCCAATGCCGAGAATAACGCCGGAGCGGACATCGACCAATTGCACGTCATCGAGGTGCAGGTGGGCGAGGGTCCAACGATGAAGCGCCTGCGCGCTCGGGCCAAGGGCCGAGCGTCGCGGATCTTGAAACGCACCAGCCACATTAGTGTCCGGGTAGCCGAACGCGACGGTCGGGGTTGAGGCATGGGACAAAAAGTACATCCAACGGGTATTCGGCTCGGCATCGTCAAGGATTGGAATTCGACCTGGTACGCGAGCACCAAGGATTATCCCGATCTGTTGAACAACGATCTCGAGGTCCGGGAGTTTCTGAAGAAGAAGCTCTCCAACGCCTCGGTGAGTCGCATCCAGATCAACCGGCCGGCACGCAACGCGCACATCACCATCCATACCGCGCGCCCCGGCGTTGTCATCGGTAAAAAGGGCGGCGATATCGACAAGCTGCGCGCGGAGGTCTCCGAGCGCATGGGGATTCCGGTGCACATCAGCATCGAGGAGATCCGTAAGCCTGAGCTCGATGCGCAGTTGGTTGCCGAGGGCATTGCCCAGCAGCTCGAGCGCCGCATCATGTTCCGTCGCGCGATGAAACGCGCGGTGCAAGGCACCATGCGGGCCGGCGCCGGCGGTGTGCGCGTGAATATCGCCGGGCGCTTGAATGGCGCCGAGATCGCGCGCTCCGAGTGGTATCGCGAGGGTCGCGTGCCGTTGCACACCTTGCGCGCCGACATCGACTATGGCTTCGCCGAAGCACGGACGACCTACGGCATCCTCGGTGTGAAGGTATGGGTCTTCCGCGGCGAGATTCTTGGGGACTTCCCGGGCGCCGGCGTCAAAGACAAGACCGAGAAGAAGGGTTGAGCCATGCTGCAGCCAAAGCGTACAAAATTTCGAAAGCAGCACAAGGGGCATAATCGCGGCCTGGCGCAGAGCGGCAATCAGGTCTCGTTCGGTGAGTTCGGCCTCAAGGCAGTCGGTCGCGGTCGTCTGACAGCGAGACAGATCGAGGCGGCACGGCGTGCGATCACGCGTAAGGTCAAGCGCGGCGGTAAGCTCTGGATTCGCGTCTTCCCGGATAAGCCGGTCTCGAAGAAACCGCTCGAGGTCCGCATGGGTAAAGGTAAGGGCAACGTTGAATATTGGGTCGCGTTGATCCAGCCCGGACGCATGCTCTACGAGATCGAGGGCATCCCCGAGGAGTTGGCGCGCGAGGCCTTTCAGCTCGCCGCCGCCAAACTCCCCATGCAGACCAGATTTGAGAAGAGGACGGTGCTCTGATGAAGGCTCAAGAACTCCGCGCACTCGGTCAGGCCGAACTGCAGAAGCGCTTGCACGAGCTGCTCAAGGAGCAGTTCAATCTGCGCATGCAGCAGCGCACCGGCCAACTGTCACGGCCGTCGCAGGTCAAGGCAGTGCGGCGTGATATTTCCCGGGTCAAGACCCTAATGACTGAGCAAACCAAGCCCTCGGCGGGGATCGGTCAATGAGTGAGAAGAATGACAGCAATCGCGTCCTCACCGGCCAGGTGATCAGTAACGCGATGGATAAGACCATTACCGTCGTGATCGAGCGCCGGGTCAAACATCCGTTGTATGGCAAGTTCATGCGCCGTTCCACCAAAGTGCATGCGCACGACGACGCGAACGAATGCAATAAGGGTGATTGGGTGCGCGTCGAGCAGTGCCGGCCCTTGTCGAAAACCAAGAGTTGGCGGTTGGTCGAGGTCGTCGAGCGCGCGCGCTAGGTCGCGCGCTCGCGGGTCGTCGACTTGGACGCACGAGCCGGGTCTCGCTCGATATCCGCTCAGCAGTTGCAAAGGTAGGTTCACACAATGATTCAAATGCAAACCCGCCTCGGCGTCGCCGATAACAGCGGTGCGCGCTCAGTGCAGTGCATTAAGGTGCTTGGCGGATCGCACCGGCGTTATGCGGGCATCGGTGACGTGGTCAAGGTCACGGTGAAGGATGCGATCCCGCGTGGCAAGGTCAAGAAGGGCGACGTTTACAACGCGGTTGTGGTGCGTACGCGTCAGGGTGTGCGGCGCCCGGATGGCTCGCGAATCCGCTTCGACGGGAATGCGGCGGTGCTGTTGAACAATCAACTGCAGCCCATTGGCACCCGTATTTTCGGGCCCGTGACGCGTGAATTGCGCGGCGAGCGCTTCATGAAGATTATCTCGCTGGCACCCGAGGTTCTCTGAATTCACAACCCGGGTTGCGGTGGAGTGCGCATTGCGAGCGACACCAGAACGGTAGCAGGCAGGTTCAAGTCATGAACAAGATCAAGGTAGGCGATGACGTGATGGTCATCACCGGCAAGGATAAGGGCAAACGCGGCACCGTGCTGAAGATGGATGGTGACCGCATCGTGGTGGAAAACGTCAACATGGCGAAGAAGCACCAGAAGCCGAATCCACAAAAGGGCGTCCCCGGCGGTATCGTCGATAAAGAGATGCCTTTGCATCGCTCGAATGTTGGCGTCTACAACCCCGCAGCTGGACGCGCCGATCGGGTTGGATTCAAGACCCTCGAGGACGGTAGAAAGGTCCGTGTTTTCAAGTCCGACGGCGAAGTCGTGGACGTTGGGTAAAGTTATGTCTAGGCTACAGACGATTTATCACGAAAAGTACGTCGGCGAGCTGCGCGAGCGCTTTGGTTACAAGAGCGTGATGCAGGTTCCTCGGCTCACCAAGATCACCCTGAACATGGGCGTCGGTGAAGCCGTGACGGACAAGAAGGTCATGGATTTTGCGGTCGGCGATCTGACCAAGATCGCGGGCCAGAAGCCGATCGTGACCAATGCGCGTAAGTCAGTCGCTGGGTTCAAGATCCGCGAGGGCTGGCCGGTCGGCTGCAAGGTCACGCTGCGGCGCGAGCGCATGTACGAATTCCTCGACCGGCTGATCAATGTCGCGATCCCTCGCGTGCGGGATTTTCGTGGCCTCAGCCCCAAGGCGTTCGACGGGCGCGGCAACTATTCGCTCGGTGTGCGCGAGCAGATCATCTTCCCGGAGATCGACTACGATAAGATCGATACCGTGCGCGGCCTCGATGTGGTGATTACCACCACGGCACGCACCGATGAGGAAGGGCGCGCATTGCTCGAGACCTTCCAGTTCCCGTTTCGTACCTAATTTTCGGAGGCAAGGTTGGCGAAAAAGAGCATGATCGCGCGCGACCGCAAGCGTGCACTGATTGCGCAACGCTATGCAGAACGGCGTGCGCAGTTGAAGGCTGTTATCAATGATCGGAGCGCTGATCCGGAGCAGGTTGAGGCGGCGGTGGTGGCTCTGCAAAAGCTGCCGCGCGATGCCAGTCCGTCGCGCTATCAGCGCCGTTGCCGCGTTAGTGGTCGGCCGCATTCGGTCTATCGCAAGTTTGGCCTCGGACGCAATAAACTGCGCGAGGCCGTGATGCGCGGCGACGTGCCGGGCGTGGTCAAGGCCAGCTGGTAAAACCCAGTTGGTGAAACCGCGCGTGATCGACCTCTTGGGAGTCGCTCCAAGGCACCTCCCGAGTCGGGTCTAGCATTGAGAACCTCATCCGCTGGGACGGGCATGCGCCGGCGGATTTGATCGGAGTGTCCGATCACCCTGTTCGCCATAGGCGCGCGGGACCGAGAAACCCTAAAGGGTATCGCGCTCTCATCGGCGGTCTGACCCTGGAGTCAATCTAATGAGTATGACCGATCCCATTGCGGATATGCTGACGCGCATCCGCAACGGCCAGGCGCGCGGCAAGATTACGATCTCGATGCCGCTCTCGAAGAAGAAACAAGCCATCGCCAACCTCCTGCGCGATGAAGGCTACATCGCCGACGTGTCCGTCGAGGACGATGACAAAGCCCGGCCACAGTTGGTGCTCAAACTGAAGTATTACCGCGGTAAGCCGGTGATCGAGTACCTGAAGCGCGTCTCGCGCCCAGGGTTGCGCATCTATCGCGGCAAGGACGAGTTGCCTCGTGTCTGGGGCGGCCTTGGTGTGGTCATCATCTCGACCTCACAGGGCTTGATGTCCGATCGCGCGGCGCGCCAAGCCGGACACGGCGGCGAAATCCTGGCTTACGTGGCCTAAGGGAGGTTGTCATGTCCAGAATAGCGAAAGCACCCGTCAAGGTACCGAGCGGCGTCGATGTATCGATGTCCGGTCGCGATGTCACCGTCAAAGGGCCGAAGGGCTCACTCTCGTGGTCGGTGCATCCGTTCGTCGAGGTCGAGATCGATGGCGCCATCGTCACCACGCGTCCCGCGAATGACGAGGATGAGCAGTGGGCGATGGTCGGCACCACGCGCGCTCTATTGAACAATATGGTGCACGGCGTCAGCAGCGGCTTCGAGCGCAAGCTCACTCTCGTGGGCGTGGGTTATCGTGCGCAAGCCAAGGGCAAGGTGTTGAACCTCGCGCTCGGTTATTCGCATCCGATCGACTTCTCGATGCCGGAAGGCATCGAGATCGAAACGCCGACGCCAACCGAGATCGTTGTGCGCGGCATCGATAAACAACAGGTCGGTCAGGTCGCTGCGGTGATTCGCGGATTCCGTCCGCCGGAACCGTACAAGGGCAAGGGCGTTCGTTACGCGGATGAACAGGTCCTGCGTAAAGAAGCCAAGAAGAAATAGGTGATGCGGATGGATAAGAAACATGCGCGGCTGCGGCGCGCGACGCGCGCCCGGGCTAAGATTCGCGAACTCGGTGGCTATCGGCTCTGCGTGTATCGCACGCCGCGCCACATTTACGCTCAGGTGATCGGTGAGGGCGGTGATCGTGTGATCGCATGCGCCTCAACGGTCGAAAAAGAGCTCAAGGCCGCCTGCGAAGGTCACACCGGCAATATCAGCGCGGCGGCGAAGATCGGCCAAGCGATCGCCGATCGTGCGCGTTCAGCGGGGGTCGAGAAGGTCAGCTTTGACCGCTCCGGGTTCAAGTATCACGGCCGCGTCAAGGCGCTGGCCGATTCCGCGCGCGAGCACGGGCTTCAGTTCTGAGGAGACGATGATGTCGAATTACAACCCCAAGCCCGAAGGCGACGATCTGCTCGAAAAGCTGATCTCGGTCAACCGTGTCGCGAAGGTCGTCAAGGGCGGCCGCGTGTTCGGCTTCGGTGCGCTCACCGTGGTTGGTGATGGCAAGGGCCGGGTCGGCTATGGCACCGGTAAGGCGCGCGAAGTCCCGGTCGCGATCCAAAAGGCGATGGAGAGCGCGCGCAAGAACATGGTCGATATCAAGCTCAAGGGCTCAACCCTGCAGTATCCGGTCAACGGCCGGCACGGCGCGGCGCATGTCTACATGCAACCCGCCTCCGAGGGTACGGGCATCATCGCCGGTGGTGCGATGCGCGCGGTGTTCGAGGTGGTCGGGGTGCAGGATGTGCTGGCAAAGTGCATCGGTACCAATAACGCCATCAACGTGGTTCAGGCGACGATCAATGGCCTCTCCGGCATGGCCGACGCCGAGGCGGTTGCGGCCAAGCGCGGCAAAACCGTCGATGAGATCCTAGGTTAGGAGCAAGACATGGCGGAGAACAGGCTGAAGGTACAGCTCGTGCGCAGCATGCACGGGCGCTTGAAGACGCACCAGGATTGTGTCCGCGGCCTCGGCTTGCGGCGCATGCACCAGATCGTCGAGGTGGAAGATACGCCAGCGACGCGCGGGATGGTGAACAAGGTGCAGTACATGGTCCGCGTTTTGGAGGACGGTTGAGATGCGTCTGAATACTCTTTCACCCGATCCGGGTAGCCGCTCCGACGCCAAGCGCGTCGGTCGCGGCATCGGCAGCGGGCTCGGCAAGACGGCTGGTCGTGGCCATAAAGGCCAGAAGGCGCGCACAGGCGGCTTCCATAAGACGGGCTTCGAAGGCGGCCAGATGCCGTTGCAGCGGCGTTTGCCCAAGGTCGGCTTTCGCTCGCGCAAGGCGATCAGCAAGGATGAGATCCGGCTCGGCGAGCTGAAGCGGCTCGAGGGTACCGAGGTCGACTTGGCGAGCCTGCGCGCCGCCGGGTTGGTCAGTGGTGCCATCTCGTCGGTGAAGCTCATCAAATCCGGTGAGGTCGATCGCGCTTATCAGGTCAAGGGTCTGCGGGTCAGCGCTGGCGCGCGTGCCGCGATTGAAGCGGCCGGCGGATCGGTCAGCGACAGCTAAACGATCGCTCAACCGACAGCTCAACCGATAGATCAAGGGGCGCGAAGATGGCGAAGAACACGGCATCGATGATGCAGTCGCTCGGTGGCATGGGGCGGCTCACCGAGTTGCGACAGCGGCTGCTGTTCGTGCTCGGTGCACTGCTCGTCTACCGGATCGGCACCTTCATACCGGTGCCGGGAGTCAATCCCGAGGCGTTGGCCGTTATCTTCGACCAAAACCAGGGCTCGATCCTGGACATGTTCAACATGTTCTCGGGCGGTGCCTTGGAGCGGGCGAGCATCCTCGCGCTGGGGATCATGCCGTACATCTCGGCGAGCATCATCATGCAGCTGATGTCGGCGGTCATCCCGCAGCTCGAGCAGTTGAAGAAGGAGGGTGAGGCCGGCCGCCGCAAGATCACCCAATACACGCGCTATGGCACCGTGGTCTTGGCGACCTTTCAGGCGATCGGTATCTCGATCGCGCTGCAGGGTCAGACCGCCGGAGGCTCCGCCTTGGTGGTCCAGCAGGGCTTCGGCTTTGTTTTCACCGCAGCGGTGTCGTTGGTGACCGGCACCATGTTCCTGATGTGGCTTGGCGAGCAGATCACCGAGCGCGGTATAGGTAATGGCATCTCGCTGATCATCTTCGCCGGTATCGTCGCGGGCCTGCCGGCCGCCGTCGGCGGCACCCTGGAGCTGGTGCGCACCGGTGAGATGAACGCGCTCGCCGTGCTGGTGCTCTTCGCGCTGGCCCTCGCAGTCACCGCGTTCGTGGTCTTCGTCGAGCGCGGGCAGCGGCGGATTACCGTCAACTATGCGCGACGCCAACAGGGACGGCGCATGCTCGCGGCGCAGAGCACGCATCTGCCGCTGAAGCTGAATATGGCGGGCGTGATTCCGCCGATCTTCGCCTCGAGCATCATCCTCTTTCCGGGCACGCTCGGACAGTGGTTCGGGCAGTCCGAGAACATGCGCTGGCTGGCGGATCTGACGAGCAAACTCTCGCCTGGTGAGCCGGTCTATGTGCTCTTCTACGCCACCGCGATCATCTTTTTCTGTTTCTTCTATACCGCCTTGGTCTTCAACGCCAAGGATACGGCTGATAATCTGAAGCGCTCGGGCGCCTTCATCCCGGGTATTCGCCCCGGAGAACAGACCGCGCGCTACATCGATTCGGTCATGACGCGGCTCACGGCAGCTGGCGCGCTTTACATCACCGCCGTCTGTCTGCTGCCCGAGTTCCTGATCGTCGGTTGGAACGTGCCGTTCTACTTCGGCGGCACCTCGCTGCTGATCGTCGTGGTGGTGGTGATGGACTTCATGGCCCAGGTCCAGGCGCATCTGATGTCCCATCAGTACGAGGGCCTGATGAAGAAGGCCAATCTGAAGGCGCCCGGAGCGGGGCTAACGCGATAACAAGACTATTGGGCGCGGCGCGGCGAAGCGCTCGTCTCACTTGAGCGATTGAGGCCGCGACCCTCCATCGAAAACGGAGAGAACCATGAAGGTAAGAGCATCTGTCAAAAAGATCTGCCGCCACTGCAAGACCATCCGTCGCAATGGCACGATTCGCGTGATCTGTAAGGATCCGCGACACAAACAACGCCAGGGCTGAGGTGTGCGCTTGCGTTGCTGCTTTCATCTGAAAGCGCGCAGTGCTATACTGCCCTGTTTACACTTTTTCTTCTAAAAGAACCGAACGCTCAGGAGCGCAACGCGCATGGCTCGAATCGCCGGAGTCAACATTCCAGACCGAAAACACGCGGTCATTGCCTTGACATCGATCTACGGGATCGGGCGGACTCGGGCTGCCGCGATCTGCGAGGCCGCACAGGTGCCGACCACCGCGCCTATCCGCACGCTATCCGAGGACGAGATCGAGCGTCTTCGCACCGAGATTGGCAAATACTCGGTCGAGGGTGATCTCCGGCGTGAGGTGTCGATGAATATCAAGCGTCTGATGGACCTAGGCTGCAACCGGGGGATTCGCCATCGGCGCGGCCTTCCGCTTCGCGGTCAGCGCACGCGCACCAACGCGCGTACACGCAAGGGACCGCGGCGCCCGGTTCGTCGTTAAACCCGTCTAGGGCCTCTGACCGACTGGCGCGGGAACGCGCCGGCGGCAGGGAACGCCTTTTCCGCTCGGAGACAGATTACAGTGGCTAAGCAGCTGCGCACGCGCAAAAAAGTTAAGAAACAGGTGGCGGACGGCGTGGCCCATGTCCACGCCTCGTTCAATAACACCATCATCACCATCACCGATCGGCAGGGTAATGCCCTGACCTGGGCGACCTCCGGCGGCTCCGGTTTCCGTGGCTCGCGCAAGAGCACGCCGTTCGCGGCCCAGGTGGCCGCGACGCGCGCCGGCCAGGCCGCGAAGGAGTTCGGCGTCGTCAACCTCGATGTCCACGTCAAGGGTCCGGGGCCGGGCCGCGAATCTGCGGTGCGCGCGTTGAACAACGCGGGCTTCAAGGTCGCGAGCATCACCGACGTGACACCGATCCCACACAACGGTTGCCGACCGCCGAAGAAGCGGCGCGTCTAACGGGGCAGAGAACATGGCGAGATACATTGGTCCCACCTGCAAGCTGGCACGCCGCGAAGGCGTCGATCTTGGTCTCAAGAGCCGCGCGCGCGCGCTCGAGACCAAGTGCAATCTGGAAAAACAGCCTGGACAGGCCGCAGATCGACGCCGCCGGCTGTCCGATTACGGCCTGCAGTTGCGCGAAAAGCAGAAGGTCCGTCGCACCTATGGGGTGATGGAGAAACAGTTCCGCAATTACTATGCCGAGGCCGCGCGCCGCAAGGGCGCGACCGGCGAAAACCTGCTGCAGCTGCTCGAGCGTCGGCTCGATAATGTGGTGTATCGGATGGGCTTTGGTGCCACCCGCGCCGAGGCCCGGCAGTTGGTGGGTCACAAAGGCGTGTTGGTCAACGGCAAGGTGTTGTCGATCCCGTCCTATCAGGTTGCGGTCGACGACGAGATCGAGGTCCGGGAAAAGGCCAAGAAGCAGGTGCGCGTGCAGAATGCGCTGGCCTTGGCCGAGTCGAATGGCTTCGCGGAGTGGATCGAGGTCGACAGCAAGTCTGCGAAAGGGGTCTTCAAGCGGGTTCCGGATCGGGTCGATCTGCCGTCGGATATCAACGAGTCGCTGATCGTCGAGTTGTACTCCAAGTAACGCAACGCCGCCGAGGGAGTTTTTTATGTCAGACGTCGCAGGCGGCTTTCTCAAGCCGCGCATCGTCAAGGTCGATCCCGTCGCCGGCAGTCCGAATCGCGCCAAGGTCTCGCTCGAGCCTTTCGAGCGCGGCTTCGGGCATACGCTCGGCAACGCGCTTCGGCGAATCCTGTTGTCCTCGATGGATGGCTTCGCCGTCACCGAGGTCGAGATCCAGGGCATCCTGCATGAGTACACCACGATCGAAGGTGTTCAGCAGGATGTGCTTGAGATCCTGCTGAACCTGAAACAGCTCGCGATCCGCCTGCATGGGCGCGATGAGGGCACCTTTACCCTCAGCAAGGTGGGTCCTGGTGCCGTGACCGCCGGCGATATCAAGATCGATCACACGGCCGAGATCGCCAATCCCGATCTGGTGATCGCCAACCTCACCGGCAAGAGCGAGCTGAGCATGTCGCTGACCGTGCGCCGCGGACGCGGCTATGAGCCGGCGAGTGTGCGCGAGGCGAATGGCGCCGAGGAGCGTCCGATCGGCAAGCTGCCGCTCGACGCGACCTTCAGTCCGGTGTTGCGCGTCGCGATCGATGTCGAGGCGGCGCGCGTCGAGCAGCGGACCGATCTCGACCGGTTAGTGATCGATATCGAGACGGATGGGACGCTCGATGCCAAGGACGCGGTACAGCGCGCGGCGACCATCCTGCGTGACCAGCTCGGCAGCTTTGTCGATTTGGACCAGACTGGGCCAACCGATAGTCTCGGTAGTGAAGAGCGTCCGAGCGAACCGGCTTATGATCCGATCCTAGTGCGTCCGGTCGACGAGCTGGAGCTGACGGTCCGTTCGGCGAATTGCCTCAAGGCCGAGAACATCTATCTGATCGGTGATCTGATCCAGCGCACCGAGGTCGAGCTTCTGAAGACGCCCAACCTGGGCAAGAAGTCGCTCACCGAAATCAAGGATGTCTTGGCCACCCGCGGCTTATCGCTCGGCATGCGCCTAGAGAATTGGCCGCCCGAGAACATCGAAGAGTTGATGGTCAAGTAGCGACCGGAACATTACCGATCGGAACAGAACAATGCGACATCTAAAAGCTGGAAGAAAACTCAACCGGAATAGCACTCACCGCGAGGCGATGTTCCGCAACATGGCGGGCTCGCTGTTCCGACATGAGCTGATCAAGACGACGCTGCCGAAGGCCAAGGAGCTGCGCCGCGTGGCCGAGCCCTTGATCACCTTGGCGAAGGAAGATTCGGTCCATCATCGTCGCCTGGCCTTCGCCCGGCTGCGTGATAAGGAGGCCGTCGGCAAGCTCTTCACCGAACTCGGCCCGCGCTACAGCGAGCGTCCCGGCGGTTACCTGCGCATCCTCAAGTGCGGCTTCCGCGCCGGCGATGCGGCGCCGATGGCCTATGTCGAGCTGGTCGATCGTCCCATCGACGAGACATCGGGCGAGGATGACGATTGAGTCGAGACCCTTTAAGACGCTGGGTGATGCCTGTGTCTTGCGCTGAAACGGCCGGGTTCAACCCGGCCGTTTGCGTTTTGGGATTTGCCTGATGCCAGAACAACGGCCGGGGCAACAGCTAAATCACCCCACGCGCATCGCCCTGCTGACCGATTTTGGCGCCGGTCCCTATGTCGGCCAGATGCGGCTGCGCTTGACCGAGCTGGCGCCGGCAGTGCCCGTGATCGAGCTGATCTCCGATCTGCCAGCCTGCCGCCCGGAGCTGGCCGCCTATCTGCTGCCCGGCCTGGCCCGTGGCATGCCATCAACGACGCTCTACACCTGCGTGGTCGATCCGGGGGTGGGCACCGATCGCGGGCTCATCATCGCGCAATGCGCGGCGCATGGTTGGTGGTTGGCACCGGATAATGGTCTACTGATGCCGCTGTTGCGCGCTCATCCGAGTGCGCAGATCTTCCGCCTGCACTGGCGCCCAGCCCAGCTATCGGCGACCTTTCATGGCCGTGATCTGTTCGTGCCCGCAGCGGCGCGGCTGGTCGCGGGGGAATGGCTGGAGGCCGAGCCTGTCGCGGCGAGCCAACTGGTCGGCGCCGACTGGCCCACCGATTGCGCTCGCATCTGCTATGTGGACGCCTTTGGCAATCTGATCACCGGTCTGCCTGCCGATCGCCTTGCGGCCGATGCCGAGGTGCAAGCCGGCACACATGCGTTGAACTCGGCGCGGACCTTCGCCGATGTCGCGGTAGGCGAGGCCTTTTGGTATCGCAACGCCTTCGACCTGGTCGAACTGGCCGTGAATCAGGGGCGGGCCGATCACTGCCTGGGTCTTGGGTTCGGCGATCCGATCTCCAGCCGGCCGCCTCCGGCAGCAGCACCTTGAAACCGGCGGCGCCTTGAAATCCGTGTCGCGACCCTATTTCCAACACTGAACGCCCCGATTGCGCGGAGACGCCGAAGCCCCTTGTATCCCCCCATCGAACCCTTTGCCTCGGAACGCCTCGCGGTTGGCGAGGGCCATGAACTCTATCTCGAGCAGTGCGGCAATCCCAACGGCATGCCGGCGGTGTTTCTGCACGGTGGGCCGGGCGCCGGTTGTGGGCCCTCGCATCGGCGTTTCTTCGATCCCAAACGCTATCGCATCATCCTCTTCGATCAGCGCGGCTGCGGGCGCTCGACACCGCACGCGAGCCTCGAGCACAACAGCACCTGGGATCTGGTCGCCGACCTGGAGCGCATCCGCGAGCATCTAGGTCTCGAGCGCTGGCTGGTGTTTGGTGGCTCTTGGGGCTCGACGCTGGCCTTGGCCTACGCTGAGACCCATCCCGAGCGCGTCAGCGCGCTGGTGCTGCGCGGCATCTTCCTCTGTCGCCCCGAGGAGATCGCCTGGTTCTACCAACAGGGCGCGAACTGGATCTTCCCAGACCACTGGGGCGATTTTCTGGCACCGATCCCGGCGCACGAGCAGGATGACCTCCTCAGTGCCTATCATCGACGCCTGACCGGAGACGACCCGGCCACCCGGCTGACCGCCGCCAAGGCCTGGTCGATCTGGGAGGGGCGCTGCGCGACCCTGTTGCCGGATAAGACGATCCGCAGCGCTTTCAGCGATGAGCGGCTCGCCTTGAGCCTGGCGCGGATCGAATGCCATTATTTCGTCCATCAGGCCTTCTTGCGTCCGCATCAGCTGCGTGACGAGGCCTCGCGCCTGCGCGATATCCCGGGCGTCATCGTGCATGGTCGTTATGACCTGATCTGTCCGCTGCGCTCGGCCTGGGAGCTGGCTGCGGCCTGGCCGAGCGCCTCGCTCCAGATCATCAATGATGCCGGCCACGCCGCGTTCGAGCCCGGGATCGCGCAAGCGTTGGTGGCCGCAACCGATCGTCTGGCTGCGGAACTCCATTGAGCCTACCGCGATCGAACCCCGAGGGGCGGCGATGATCGGCTTATTGCAACGGGTCAGCTCGGCCCGGGTGCATGTCGACGGGGAGATGGTCGGCGCCATCGAGACCGGACTGCTGGTCTTGGTCGGCGTACAACAGGGTGACGACGAGGCGCGTGCGCAGCGCCTGCTGGAACGCCTGCTCGGCTATCGGGTCTTTCCCGATCAGAGCGGGCGCATGAACCGCAGTCTGGTCGACATCGGTGGCGGGCTGTTGCTGGTGCCTCAGTTCACTCTGGCCGCCGATACCAAGAAGGGCACCCGCGCGAGCTTCACCAGTGCGGCCGCCCCCGAGACCGGGAAGCACTTGTTCGACCTGCTGCTCGAACGCGCGCGCGAGCGCCATGCACCGGTGGCCAGCGGTCGCTTCGGCGCCGAGATGCAGGTGAGCCTGACCAACGACGGACCGGTCACCTTCTGGCTCGAGACCTGAGTCCTGTTTATACTGTGCGGCTGGCTTGCGCGCGAGCCGCTGATCGAGACCCTGAGCTGAGCGAAACCCTGCACCGACATCCCATGATGGCCACTGAGACCTCCACTCATCGCACTGCCGAGATCGAGCGCAAGACGCTCGAGACCCAGGTGCGCGTCAAGCTCGATCTAGACGGCAGCGGGCGCACGCGCTTTGAGACCGGTGTGCCCTTTCTCGAGCACATGCTCGACCAGATCGCCCGCCATGGACTGATCGATCTCGATGTGCAAGCCACGGGCGATCTGCACATTGATGCGCATCACACGGTCGAGGATGTTGGGATCACGCTTGGCCAGGCACTCGCCGCAGCCCTGGGCGACAAGGCTGGTATCCGTCGCTATGGTCATGCCTATGTGCCCTTGGACGAGGCCCTGTCGCGGGTCGTGATCGACCTCTCCGGCCGGCCGATGCTGACCTATGAGGTGCCCTATACCCGCGCCCTGATCGGTGGCTTCGATGTCGACCTGCTGCGCGAATTCTTTCAGGGCCTGGTCAACCATGCGGCGATGACCGTGCAGATCGATAACCTGCGGGGCATCAATGCGCATCATCAGGCCGAGACCGTGTTCAAGGCGTTTGGTCGCGCATTGCGTATGGCGGTGGAGCCCGACCCGCGCATGGCGGGCATCACCCCATCGACTAAGGGCAGTCTCTGACCATTCACCTCAATCGCCCGCTGGAGGGCCTTCGATGCTGCTGATTCCCGCAATCGACCTCAAGGACGGCCGCTGCGTGCGCCTGCGCCAGGGGCGGATGGAGGACGAGACCGTCTTCGCCGATGATCCGGTCGCAGTCGCCGGGCGCTGGGTCGCGGCGGGCGCCAAACGGCTGCATCTGGTCGACCTCAACGGCGCCTTCGCCGGCGAGCCGGTCAATGGCGATGCCATCCGCGCCATCGCCGCCGCCTTTCCCGATCTGCCGATCCAGGTCGGCGGCGGCATTCGCGATGAACAGACTATCGGCGCCTATCTCGAGGCCGGGGTGCACTGGTGCATCATCGGCACCCAGGCGGTCAAGCAGCCGGAACTCGTCGCCCGCGCCTGCGCCGCCTTTCCGGGGCATATCATCGTCGGGCTGGATGCGAAGGACGGGCAGGTGGCAATCAATGGCTGGGCCGAGGTCACCGAGCACCGCGTCGAGGCCCTCTCGCGGCGTTTCGAGCACGACGGCGTCGAGGCCATCGTCTACACCGACATCGGTCGCGATGGCATGCTCACCGGCCCCAATATCGAGGCGACCCGCGCCCTTGCCGACGCCATCCGCATCCCGGTCATCGCCTCTGGCGGCATCACCCATCTCGATGATCTGCGGGCCTTGGCGGCGGTTGCCGAGCCGGGCATCATCGGTGCCATCACCGGCCGTGCCATCTATGAAGGCACGCTGGATTTCGCCGAGGGACAGCGCGTGGCAGCGGGCGCCGCCAAGGCATGAAGCCTCTGCTTCGGCGTCCGCTTGGATCACCAGCTGTCGATCACAGATCACGGGAGTTTAGTCACGTGTCCGATGTCCTGAATCGGCTCTCCGAGGTGTTAGAGGCGCGCAAGGGGGCTGATCCCAGCACCTCCTATGTCGCCAAGCTCTATGGCAAGGGGCTCGATGCGATCCTCAAGAAGATCGGCGAGGAGGCGACGGAAACCGTGATGGCCGCCAAGGATGGCGACCCGGAGAAGCTGGTCTACGAGCTGGCTGATCTCTGGTTCCACTCGCTGGTGTTGATGGCGGATCAGGGGCTGCATCCGGATGCGGTGCTTGCAGAACTCGATCGGCGCTTCGGCCTCTCGGGGCTCACCGAGAAGGCCGCGCGCCCGGATTAGGCGTTGCTGTTGACATTGCTGCCGGCATGTATGCACTGCGACTTGGGCATGCGGTATAGTCGCGGGTCACGGCTCGCGGAGCCGCGTTCGCGCGGCGGCTGCCTGATTGTTGGGAAAACGAACACTTAAGCTTACCCACTACGGGTGACATCAAGGCTTGTCCTGGAGGTTTCGATGGGCGTCGGTGGAATTGGTATTTGGCAACTGTTGATCATCCTCTTGATCGTCGTGCTGCTGTTCGGCACCAAGCGATTGAAGAGCATCGGCTCGGACCTCGGCAACGCGGTCAAAGGCTTCCGTTCGGCGATGACGGACGCGGATAAAGCGGCTGAAGAAGACGAAGACCCGAAACGGCTCGACGCGGCCAAGTCAGAGCAGGCGTCCGAGTCGACCGGGTCGACGGCCGACCCCGCCTCGGGCAAGCCAGCGGACAAGACCAAGGTCTGAGATGCGCGATGGCGGGCTGAGCAATCGAGCGGCTGAACAGGCTGGAGCGAGGCGGATCAGATGTTCGATATAGGCGCATTGGAGCTGCTAGTCATCAGCGTGGTCGCGCTGATCGTCGTTGGGCCCGAGCGGCTGCCGACATTGGCGCGCACCGCTGGGCTCTGGGTCGGTCGGGCGCGGCGTGCCTTCTCCTCGGTCAAGGAAGAGATCGACCGCGAGATCAAGGCCGACGAGCTGAAAGAGATCCTGCGCAAACAGGCCGAAAGCAATCCGCTGGAGAGCCTCCTCGAAGAGGGCAGGGGCTCGCGCTCGAGATCAAAGCCATCGGCGTCATCTCCTGGCGAAGGTTCCAAGGATCGTCCATGAGTCACGCCGGATGACCGCTCCCGCTCCGCAAGGAACCCCAAAGCAGCAGACCCCCTCGGAGCCCGACGGCTTGGGTGCTGAGCAGCCGTTCATCTCGCATCTAGTCGAGCTGCGCGATCGCCTGATCCGGATGGTCATTGCCATCCTGCTGGTGTTCCTGGTCCTGTTTCCGTTTGCGAACGATCTTTACACCTTCGTTGCCGAGCCGATCCGCGCGCAGTTGCCGGTTGGCTCGCAGATGATCGCGACTCAGGTTGCCTCGCCTTTCCTGACCCCGTTCAAACTGGCCTTGGTGGTCGCGGTCTTCGTCGCGATGCCGTATCTGCTCTATCAGTTCTGGGGTTTCGTCGCGCCGGGCCTTTACACCCACGAGAAGCGCTTAGCGCTGCCGCTGGTCAGTTCCAGCATCGTCCTGTTCTACCTCGGGATGTTGTTCGCGTACTACGCGGTGTTTCCGCTGGTGTTCGGCTTCTTCTCGGCGGTGACGCCCGAAGGCGTCGCGCAGATGCCCGATATCGAGTTCTATCTCGAGTTCGTGCTGAAGCTATTCTTCGCCTTCGGCATTGCCTTCGAGATCCCCATTGCGACCATTCTGCTGGTCGCGATTGGCGCGACCACGCCTGCGGCACTGCGGCTTAAGCGTCCCTATGTGATCGTCGGTGTCTTCGTCGCCGGCATGTTGCTGACGCCACCGGATGTGATCAGCCAGACCCTGTTGGCGTTGCCGATGTGGCTGTTGTTCGAGGCTGGTATCTTCTTCTCGCGCTTCGTTCAGCCCCGGCTAGACGATGGTGATGACGGTGGCGGTGACCCTGCAGAGATGCCCGACGATGCTGGGCCGAGCGGCCCTGCGTCTCCGGCGGCTGCCCAGTCGCCTACTCAGTCAGCGATGCTTGACGGCTCGTCGCGGGGCGCTTCGTCGACCCCGGTTGGCAGTGAACTCGATGGCGGCGATCGCAACGAGTCAGGGCGCTATCGACCCATGACCGATGAGGAGATGGAGGCTGAACTCGACGCCATCGAGGCCGAGGAACTCGAGGTCTTGGCGCACAAGCCGGGGGCCAAGTCAGCGCCCAACTCAGCACCAAGCGCCACCGATGAGTCGGCTCAGGTCGCGCTGATCGAGACCCTGATCCGCAAGGCGAACCAGCTTCGGGCATCGGGTGAGGTTGCCCATGCCAAGCAGCTGCTCTATCGGGTGCTCGAGGAAGGCAACGCTGACCAACGCGCGGTCGCTCGCAATATCCTCGTCGATCTGGACCAGTGAACGAGCCGTTGACGTTCGCTTGCTGGACAGGGTTCTGGCCCGCGCCCTCGGCAGTCCGCGCCGAAGAGGCTCGCATCGTCGGACGCTGCCTGGGATGACCCGCTTGCCCACCGACCAAGAGCAGCCTTCCGCGCCGTTGTCGCGTCGCCGGAAAAAGGCGGGCACGGCCACCGGACGCGGCAGTCAAAATCGCCTCAAGCAGTTGCGTGCCTTCTGCCATGCGGCACGCGTTGGCAGCGTCAGCGCCGCCGCCGAGCTGGTCTCGCTCAGTCAGCCTACCGTCTCGCTGCAGATTCAATCGCTCGAGCGTGAGCTGGATACCGTTTTATTCGAGCGTCGCGGCCCGAAGATCCAACTGACCCCAGAGGGCGCCTTGCTGTTCGAGCTGGCGCAGCCGCTGGTGCAGGGCATTGATGGGCTGCAGGAGACCTTCGCCGCGCAGTGTGGGCGGCTCGATCGCGGCCGGCTCGACATTGCTGCGGGTGAATCGACCATCCTCTACATCCTGCCTGATCCGATCCAACGCTTTGCCGAGCAGTATCCGGGCATCGAGCTACAGCTACACAACGTGACTGGCCGCGATGGCCTGGCGATGGTGCGCGCCGATGAGGTCGATCTGGCGGTGGGCTCGATGCTCGAGGTGCCGGATGATATCCGCTATATCCCGATCGTGACCTACCGGCCGATGCTCATCACCCCGCTCGGACATCCGCTGGCCGAGAAACCCAAGGTGTCCTTGCAGGATATCGCCGAGCATGGGCTGATCTTGCCGCCGCGACATCTGAGCACCTGGCGGCTGGTCGACCTGGTGTTTCGCCAACAGGGGCTGAGCTATCAGGTGCGTCTCGAGGCGGGCGGCTGGGAGGTGATCAAGAAGTATGTCGCGCTCGGGCTCGGCATCTCGATCGTCACCGATGTCTGCCTCACCGGCGAAGAGCCGCTGGCACGCCGGCCGTTGGATGCCTATTTCCCGGCGCGCAGCTATGGATTGGTGCTCAGGCGCGGCAAGTTCATGTCCGCGAGCAGCAAACGCTTCCAGGCGCTGATGACCGAGCTGTTCTTGACTGGCGGCGAGCGTTCCGGCCAGCCGCCACCCGCCGGCGATGACTCTTTTGAGGACGGGCTGCTCGGCTGATCCGCCAAGCGCTGAAGCGCCCAAGGCAAGCCCGCAGCGCTGAATCCTGTCTTTGTAGTCGAGCCCGGTCGATCAGCGACCCTGGCTCCCTGTTTCGGTACAACGTCGACACTATGAGTATCAAATCCGACCGCTGGATTCGCCGCATGGCGAGCGAGCAGGGCATGATCGAACCCTACGTTCCCGGCCAAGTGCGGGAGTCCGAAGGCGGCGGTCGCGTCATCTCCTACGGCACCTCAAGCTACGGCTACGATATCCGCTGTGCCGACGAGTTCAAGATCTTCACCAACATCAATTCGGCCATCGTCGATCCAAAGAACTTTGACTCATCGAGCTTCGTTGACCTCAGGGCCGATGTTTGCATCATTCCGCCGAATTCATTCGCGCTCGCCCGAACCGTCGAATACTTCCGTATCCCACGCAATGTGCTGACCATCTGTCTCGGCAAGAGCACCTATGCTCGTTGCTTTCGCGCCGACACCCGCGTTGCGCTGCTCGACGGCTCCGCGCCCACCTTGGAGGAGATGGCGCTGCGAGCTGAGCAGGGAGAGCTGTTCTGGGGCTACAGCATTGGCCAATATGGCCGTGTGATCGCCGCTCTGCTCGAGGCCCCGCGCTATATCGGCCGCGACGCATTGCTCGAGCTGACGCTGGACAACGGCCAGCAGATCCATTGCACGCCGGATCACGAATTCGTGCTGCGTGATGGCCGCATGCTCGCGGCCAATGAGTTGCGCCCGAACGATTCATTGATGCCCTTGTATAGACATCTTGCTCGTGGATACGAGATGGTCTATCAGCCGTCCAATGGTCATCTGTATCCAACGCATCGGCTTGCCGATGAATGGAACCTGCGCAATGGCCTCTACGAAGATGTGCCCGGAACGCACCGGCATCATAAGGACTTCGACTACCTCAACAACTTGCCCTGGAATATCGAGCGCCTCGCGGCGTCTGAGCACATCCGGCTGCACAATGCCGAGAGTTATGGTGAAGACTTTAACCCGGATGAGCATAGTCAATCCATTCGCGAGGCACTGGCTCGGCTCCTCGACTGCGATCGTTCGGTATTTCGACGTTTTCCAGACGTCATCGCCGCCTTTCGTGGGAAAGGAGAATCAGCGGCTGTGTACAACCACAAGATACAGCGCATTCGCGAGGTCAAGGGCGACCACGACGTTTACTGCTTGACCGTGCCCGAAGCCGGCAATTTTGCACTCGCCGCCGGTGTGTTCGTCAGCAATTGCGGCATCATCGTCAATGTCACTCCTTTGGAGCCCGAATGGGAGGGGCATGTGACGCTCGAGTTCTCGAATACAACGCCGTTGCCCGCCAAGGTCTACGCCAACGAGGGCGTAGCGCAGATCCTGTTTCTGGAGTCGGACGAGGTCTGCGAGACCTCATACAAGGATCGCGGCGGGAAGTATCAGGGGCAGCGCGGCGTGACCTTGCCGAAGCCGTGACTAGACGCCAATAGGGGCGATCCCCGATTATCAGCGTCAAAGACGGGTGCTCTTTGTCGATCTCGCCACCTTGTTTGCGCAGTTCAATCGCGATATCGAGATTTGGAGGCACGCTCATGGATACACTAACGATCCGCGTTGAGACCGAGGTGCGGTGGAGCGCGCGCATCGTGATCACCCGTGTTCGTGATATTGACGACCGAGTTGGGCGAGGTGATCAGCGTGCTCGGCAACTGGAATATCCAGGCCGCATTGGCGTTACCTTGGCCATCCAGGGTCATTGAACCCGACAGGTTGGTCGTCCCCGCAGGCACGGTATACACCCCGGGAAAGATCGTGAGACCGGTCAGGTCTGCCGAAAGTCCTGTACCCGAACCGAGGGACGAGAGCAGATTGCGAGCGGTCGTGAGCTGGCCCTGTGCGGATTGCGCAAGCGCAGTGCCGGCGTGCACCTGGCCGCCGGTCACCTGCGGATCCGATGTCGCAACGTTTGGCGCAGAAAGAAAGCCGGTAATGGCGTTGGCGCCGCCGCTGGACCAGACCCCGACATTGCCGTTGATCGTGCTCGTGGGAACATTGGTCACGGTCGACGAACCCAGCACCGTGAAACTCTCCAAATCGGAGCCGAGAAGGGGGCCGGCTGCAACCTGTCCTGAGAGACAGGTCAAGGCTACGCATAATGGCATAGCGATTCTGGTGATGGTCATTGATTGTTCCTCACTGTCGTGACGTTCGTTAGCCCGATACCGAGGGCCGGCTCATGGCCGGATCCTGTTGGTGGCGTTGCAGATCGATCGGCACCGTACATGCAGATAATCTGATCTGAGAGGCACGATAGTGCAGGCTGGGCAGGCGCTCCGTTCGGTAACCCGCATATAGTGTTGTCCACACCGTTATCGGCGAATCACCGCCTGAATTGGAGGGGATCTTCCACCGGTGAATTTCAGAAACATCACCCAGTCCGGTCCTCGGGGCTATCCGCAACGGGTCGAGGGTTATCGGGATGCGGCCGGTAAGCTGAAGCAGCTTGTCGTGGGCCTCTCGGGCAGACGATCAGCCGCGCAAGCGTTATCCTTAATTGCCTACCTGCGCTCTCGGGAGCTATCCGTGCTCGACTCCAAACCCTTGCTGTTTCCATCCCATTTCCCGCCGCTAACGCGCCGATCCGTGCGTACCCTGCAGGTCAACCTCGGCTATCGCTGCAATCAGTCCTGTCTGCATTGCCATGTCGACGCCGGCCCCTCGCGACGCGAGGAGATGGACGCTGATACCTTGGACGCCGTGCTGACCTATCTACGCTGCGGGGGCACGGAGGTGTTGGATATCACCGGCGGCGCGCCGGAACTCAACGCCGTTTTCCGGCCGCTGGTGGAGGCGGCCCGTGAGCTGGGCATCCAGGTCATGGATCGCTGTAATCTGACCATCCTCGCCGAGACGGGACAGGAAGAGCTGGCCGATTTCTTGGCTGCGCATCGGGTCGAGGTGATTGCCTCACTGCCTTGCTATCTCGAGGAGAACGTCGACGGACAACGCGGCACGGGCACCTTTGCGGCGAGTCTCCGCAGCCTGCAAGCGCTAAACGCGCGCGGCTATGGCCAGCCCGACAGCGGTTTGTCGCTGAATCTCGTCTATAATCCGGTCGGTGCAAGCCTGCCGCCACCGCAAGCGGCGCTCGAGGCTGACTACAAGCACGAACTCCAGGCGCGCTATGGCATCTGTTTCAATCGGTTGCTCGTCTTGACCAACATGCCGATCCGTCGCTTCGGCAGTTGGCTGCAGTCGACCCGGCAGTTTGATGCCTACCTCGAACGGCTCAAGGGCGCTCATCAGGAGGCGAATCTGGACGCGGTGATGTGTCGTGACCTGATCAGTGTCGACTGGCAGGGCTATTTGTACGATTGCGATTTCAATCAGATGCTGAATCTACCGCTCGAGCCCACGCAGGGTGAGCGTCTGCACATCCGTGATCTCAGCACGCCCGAGGCGCTGGCGGGGCGAGCGATTCAGGTGGGTGAGCATTGCTATGGCTGCACCGCCGGGCAGGGCAGTAGCTGTGGCGGCGCGCTCGGCTAGTGTGGGGTATGGTTTCCCGAACGCGCGCATCCTGGTGTTCGCGAAGGCGCCGGTGCCTGGTGCCTGCAAGACCCGACTGATTCCAGCGCTGGGAGCCGATGGGGCCGCGCGGCTCGCCGAGACCCTGCTGCGCGAGACCCTGGAACGCGTTGCGCGCGTGCGACTGGCGCCTATCGAACTCTGGTGCGCACCCGATGCCACTCATCCGTTGTTTCAGACCTTGGCGAAACGCCTCGTGCTTCGGCTGGAGACCCAGCGTGGCTCAGACCTGGGCGCGCGCATGCGGACAGCAAGCGCCTTGGCATTGGCGACCTCGGAACGCGTGCTGCTGATCGGCACCGATTGCCCGGCGCTCGACGCCGATTATCTAAGGCAAGCGCTATTGGCGTTGAGCGAGCAGCCTGCGGTGCTGGGTCCGGCCGACGACGGCGGCTATGTGCTACTGGGTTTGCGGTCTGATGCGGCTCCGGCATTGCCCACGCTGTTCGCGGCCATGCCTTGGGGGACTGCTCAGGTCGCGGCGATGACCCGCGCGCGCCTGCGTGAGGCGCACCTGGACTGGGTCGAATTGCCAAGCCTGGCTGATATCGATCGGCCGGAGGATCTGGCCCATGTCGACTTGCGCATGACATGAGTGGCATCGGCCCGGCTCGCTCGTGCATGGGCGGGCTTGACCGTCGTCAGGCCCTCTCTCAGCTCGGCTGCTACAGGATCAGCTCGAGCACTAGCTTGGAGCCGAAGTAGGCCAGGATCAGGATGCCGAAGCCGGTCAGGGTCCAGGAGATGGCCTTGCGTCCACGCCAGCCCCAGAGGCGGCGGCCGAGCAGCAGTCCGCCGAACACCAACCAGGCCACCACCGAGAGCACGGTCTTATGCACGACGTGCTGGGCGAACATGTTGTCGAGGAACGCGAAGCCGCTCAGCAGCGCGAGGGTGAGCAGGATGAAGCCGATGCCGATCATCTCGAACATCAAGGCTTCCATAGTCATCAGCGGCGGCAGTGCACGGACGAAACCGCCCGGCTTGCCCCCGCGCAGGTAGGAGTCCTGCACCCAGAGGAGTCCCGCCTGCACGCTGCCCAGGGTCAGCAGGCTGTAGGCCAGCATCGACAGCAGCACGTGCAGCTTCAGCACCCAACTGGTGTTCTCGGCCAGAAACGGCGTGCTCGGATAGAACATATCGAGCAGCACCGAGAGACCGGCTAGCGGCAGGATCACTAGGCCCAGGTTCTCGATGGGCTTGTTCAGGCTCGAGAGCAGCAGCGAGGCGACCACGGTCCAGGCCGCTAGCGAGAGCGCGTTGAAGAAACCGAGATTGATGCCCTCGGAACTGAAGAGCGCCATGTACAGCAGCCAGGTATGTAGCGTGAGCCCGGCATAGGCGAGGCCGAGCGTGACCCCCCGTAGCCGGGCTGTGGTGTCTGGCTGATGCGTGAAGAGCCGCCACCCGATGAGGGTGGCCGAGCCAAAGTAGGCGATCAGGGTTGCGATCGAGATGACGACGTTGTTCATAGTCTGCGATCATCGCATAAGCACGATGGACTGCAAACGCACGCGAGCGCGCCTGCGGCTGCTTTGCGGCCGCTCAATCGCGCCGCCTTGATATAGATTAACAAACCGCATCCCACAGATGTATGGGTTGGCGCAAGCCAACCGGGTTTAGCAAGAGAGACACCATGTTCGATAATCTTCAAGAGCGCTTCGGTGAGGTGCTCAAGGGTCTGCGCGGTCAGGCCCGACTCAGCGAGGACAACATCAAGGAGACCCTGCGCGAGGTGCGCATGGCGCTGCTCGAGGCCGATGTCGCCTTGCCGGTGGTGCGCGGTTTCATCGAGCGCGTGCGCGAGAAGGCGTTGGGCGCCGAGGTCACCAAGAGTCTCACACCCGGGCAGGTGTTGATCAAGATCGTCAACGACGAACTGGTCAGCCTGATGGGCGAGGCCAACGAGGAACTCGACCTGCGCCAGCAGCCGCCGGCGGTGATCTTGCTCGCCGGCCTGCAAGGCTCGGGTAAGACGACCAGCGCTGGCAAGCTCGCGCGTTATCTCAAGGAGCGCCAGAAGAAGAGCGTGATGGTGGTGAGCTGCGATATCTACCGCCCCGCCGCCATTGATCAGCTGCGCACCGTTGCCGCTGAGGTCGACGCCGCCTTCTTCCCGAGCACCCCGCAACAGCAGCCGGTCGAGATTGCCCAGTCCGCGCTCGAGGCGGCGCGCCGGCAGGGCAAGGATGTGCTCATCGTCGACAGCGCCGGACGGCTCGCGATCGACGAGCGGATGATGCAGGAGATCAAGGATCTGCACGCCGCAGTGACGCCGGTCGAGACCCTGTTCGTGGTCGACAGCATGACCGGTCAGGATGCGGCCAAGACCGCGCGCGCCTTCCATGACGCGCTGCCGCTCACCGGCGTGGTGCTCACCAAGACCGACGGCGATGCCCGCGGTGGTGCCGCGCTCTCGATCCGCGAGATCACTGGCAAGCCGATCAAGTTCCTCGGCGTCGGCGAGAAGAGCGACGCCCTCGAGCCCTTTCATCCAGATCGGATCGCCTCGCGCATCCTCGGCATGGGCGATGTGGTCTCCTTGGTCGAGGAGATGCAGCAGAAGGTCGATCACGAGAAGGCCGAGAAGCTCGCCAAGAAGATCAAGAAGGGCAAGGGCTTTGATCTCACCGACTTCCGCGATCAGCTCAAGCAGATGAGTTCGATGGGCGGCATGGCCGGGCTGTTGGAGAAGTTGCCCGGTGCCGGGCAGTTGCCGGAGCACATGAAGAATCAGGTCAACGACAAGGAGGTGGTGAAGCTGATCGCGATCGTCGACTCGATGACGCCGATGGAGCGCCAGCACCCGCAGATCATCAAGGGCTCGCGCCGGCGGCGCATCGCCAATGGCTCCGGCACCCAGGTGCAGGACGTGAACAAGCTGCTCAAGCAGTTCACCCAGATGCAGAAGATGATGAAGAAGATGAAGGGCGGCAACATGGCCAAGATGATGAAGCAGATGCAAGGCCGTTTGCCGCCGGGCATGGGCGGCATGGGCGGGATGCCACCGGGGGGGGGCGGCTTCCCGCCCGGCGGCGGTTTTCCGATGTAGCGCCTTGTTGCGGCGAACAGAGGTGACCCTGCGCGTGGACCGATCATGAGTATCCTGGGTGGGCTGATCCAGAACGCCTCCCTGTTGTTGGCCCTGGCCTTGGCGCACGGGCTGTTCATCGCGCAGTTGCCGCGCGAGCAGACCTCGACCCAACTCCTGATCGGCCTGTTGTTCGGGCTCACGGCACTGCTGGGCATGGTCTATCCAGTGACCATCGGCCCCGGACTGATTTTCGATGGGCGCACCCTGATCATCAGCATGGCGGGCCTCTTCGGCGGGCTGCCGGCAGCGCTCGTCTCCGGCCTGATCGCGGCGCTCTACCGTGGCTGGCTTGGCGGTGCCGGTATGCCGATGGGGATCGCGACCATTGTCACCGCCGTCGTCTTCGGTGCGCTGTTTCATCACCTGCGTCGTGCCGGCAAGCTGCGGCTGACGCCCTTGACGCTGGTGGCCTTTGGCCTTCTGCTGCACTTGGCGGCGATGGCCTGGGTCGGGCTGCTGCCCGCAGCACAGCGGGCTCAGGTGCTGGGGCAGGTCGCGCTGCCTTTCCTGTTGGTCTTTCCGCTCGTCTCGATGCTGCTCGGGCTCTTGCTGCGCCAGCAGGAACAACGCGTGGATGATGAACACTTCCTGCGCGAAAGCCAGGCGCGTCTGCTGGAAGCCCGGAGTATCGCCGGCCTGGGTGACTGGGAGCTGGTCGTGCGCACCGGCGCGCACTGTTGGTCGCATGAGGTCTTCGGGCTCATCGGCCTCGCCCCGACCGAGCCCCCGCCGCTCAAGACGCTGCGACGCCTGCTGACACGAGAGAGCTGGAAGCGCCTGTTGGCGGCGGTCAAGCAGGCCCTGGTCGATGGCCAGCCTTGGCGCTGCGATATCCAGGCGCGGCACACCGATGGCAGCCAACGCTGGATGAGCGTGCGCGGCCAGGCGGTTCGCGATCGCAGCGGGCGTGTCCACGTGCTGTGCGGCACCGTTCAGGACATCACCGAGGCCAAGGCCCTGAGTGATGCCCTCTCGCGGGAGCGCGGGTTTCTCGCCACCCTGATCGCGACCATCCCGGACCTGGTGTGGCTGAAAGATCGCGAGGGTGTGTATCTGGCCTGCAATCCGCGTTTCGAGCGCCTCTTCGGCCTCCCTGAAGGGAAGATCAAAGGCCGCTGTGCGACCGATTTCGTCTCCGCCGAGCGGGCCACCTCCTTCCGCCAACATGATCTCGCGGCCTTGGCCGCGAATGGTCCCGTCGTGGGTCGCGAATACCTGACCTTCGCCGATGATGGTCATCAGGAACAGGTCGAGATCATCAAGACCCCGATGTATGACGCCGAGGGGCGCCTGGTTGGTGTGCTCGGGATCGGGCGCGACATCACCGCGCAGGTGCGGGCACAAGAGGAACTCACGCGCGAGCGCGATCGCATCCAGGAACTGCACGAGCGCATCCAGAAGATCGCCGCTCATGTTCCAGGGATGCTCTATCAGTATCAGTGGTGGCCCGATGGTCGCAGTTGTTTCCCCTTTGCAAGCCCGGGCTTAAAGGCGATCTATGGCGTTGAACCATCCCAGGTCCAAGAGGATGCGAGTCTGGCGTTTACCGCCCTTCATCCCGATGACCGCGAGCGGATCAAGGCCTCGATCGAGCGTTCGGCCCAGCGCATGACGACCTGGCGGGAATCCTACCGGGTCCGATTACCCGAGGGCCGCATCCTCTGGGTCGAGGGCGAGGCCTCGCCGCAGCGCCAATCCGACGGCAGCGTCCTCTGGCATGGCTATATCCATGATGTGACCGAGCGTCACCACGCCGAGACGCGGTTGCGGCTCGCCGCGAGCGTCTTCGCGCACAGTCTCGAGGGTATTGCGATCACCGATGCGAAGAATCGGCTGGTCGACATCAACCCTAGCTTCACCCGTATTACCGGCTATACGAAGGATGAATTGCTGGGTGAAGACCCAAAGAAGCTCGCCTCCGGTCGGCATGAACGCGTGTTTTACCAGCAGATGTGGGCAGCGATTGAGGCGGACGGATTCTGGCAGGGCGAGATCTGGAACCGCCGCAAGAACGGCGAGATCTTCCCCGAACTCCTGTCGATTTCAGTGGTGCGCGATGCCTCGGGGGTGTTGCAGCATTATATTGGGGTCTTCACCGATATCAGCCAGTTCAAGGAACACGAGGCAGAACTCGATCGCATTGCCCATTACGATCACCTCACCGGCCTGCCGAATCGGCGTCTGTTGATGGATCGCCTCGAACAGGCCATTGCGCATGCCAAACGCACGGGGATCGCGCTGGCGGTCTGCTACCTGGATCTCGATGGCTTCAAACCGATCAACGACCGCTATGGGCATGCGGTGGGTGATCGCGTGTTGGTCAAGGTCACCGAGTCCTTGCGCCGGATGGTGCGTGGCGAGGACTCGGTCGCGCGTCTCGGGGGCGATGAATTCGTGCTGCTGTTGACCGATCTGACACAACCCGACGATTGTTTTGGCCTGCTCAGCCGGGTTCTCGCTGGCATCCGCGAACCGGTCAGGGTCGGGGAGGTCACCCATCGCCTGTCGGCCAGCATCGGCGTCACCCTCTGTCCGCCGGATCTCGCAGACCCGGATACCCTCTTGCGACATGCCGATCAGGCCATGTATCGCGCCAAGGAGGCAGGCAAGGATGGTTACCATCTCTACGACGCGCAGCAAGACCAACTGCTCCAGGAACGTCAGCGCAAACTCGAGCGTATCGGCGAGGCGGTGCGGCGCAACGAGCTGATCCTGCATTTTCAGCCGCAGGTCGACATGATCAGCCGCGAGGTGATCGGCGTCGAGGCCCTGGTGCGCTGGCAGCATCCCGAGGACGGGCTGCGCATGCCGGGAACCTTCCTGCCCGATATTGAAGGCACCGAACTCGAGGTCGCGGTCGACGAATGGGTGATCGAGCACGCCTTGCAGCAGCTTGAAGCCTGGAACCGCGAAGGCCGAGGACTGCCGATCAGCCTGAATATCGGTGCCCGCCATCTGTTGCGACCCGACTTCGCGGCGCGCCTTGAGCAAGCACTGCGCGCCCATCCCGCTGCCGCCGGCGCGGATCTGAAGCTTGAGATTCTGGAGACCGCGACCCTGAGCGATTTTGAGCAGGCGCAGCGCGTGTTGGCTCGCTGTCGCGAACTCGGGGTGCGTTTCGCCTTGGACGATTTCGGCACCGGCTACTCGTCGCTGGCGTATTTTCGGGCGCTGCCGGTCGATGTGCTCAAGATCGACCAAAGCTTCGTGCGCGACATGCTGCAGGATCCGGGTGACAGGGAGATCGTCCAGAGTGTGGTGCAGCTCGCGCGCGCCTTTGATCGCCCGGTGATCGCCGAGGGGGTCGAAACCCTGGCGCATGCGGCCATGCTGACCTGGCTCGGCTGCCGTTTTGGTCAGGGCTATGGGATCGCCCGCCCCATGCCTGCCGATGCGCTGCCGGAGTGGTTCGCACACTGGTCGACCCATGCGTGTTTGGACGACCTGGAGGGGCTATCGGAGCGCGACGATCTGCCCTTGATGCTGGCGGCACAGAATCATCGTCGCTGGTTGCAGCGCTTTCTGTGCCGGTTAACGCAGCCGCAGGACGGGCCGCTCCAGAGCGCCGATCTGGAGGCGGAGGCATGCGATTTCGGGCGCTGGTATGCGGGATCTGGCCGCGCTCGCTACCAGGCGTTTGCCGAGTTCCAAGCCCTTGGCCGGCGCCACGAGCGGCTGCATGCGCTCGCCGTCCAACTCCTCGCCCAAGCCGATCACGAGGCAATGGATGCCTCCGACGAGCGATGGCTGCCGTTGCAGAAGGCGAGCGACGATCTCCTGACCGAGATCGGGCGGCTCATCCAACAGGTGACACCGGCGGAGCGTTCCGAACGGCTCAGCCCCGCAGTGTATCCCGGTGCCTGGAGCGACGACCTAGGCTGACGGCTCCGCGCCTTGTCGATGCCTGAGCGCGACCTGCATCACATCGATGCGCTCATCGAGGAAGCCGGCCTCGCAGTACGAGAGATAGTAGCGCCACATGCGGATGAAGCGCCCGTCGTAGCCGAGCGCGCGTACCTCGGGCTCGCGCGCGAGGAAACGGCGATGCCAGGCGCGCAGGGTGCGCGCGTAGTCCTTGCCGTGGAAGTCGCGCTGCACGACCTCAAGCCCAGCCGCCTGCACGGCGGCGTCGAAGCGCCCGACCGTCGGTAGCATGCCGCCCGGGAAGATATAGTGCTGGATGAAATCCGGGCTCGCCTTGTAGTCCTCGAAGAGGTCATCGGAGATCGTGATCACCTGCAGGGCTGCGGTGCCGCCGGGGCGCAGGCGCTCGCGCAGCGTCTCCATATAGGTCGGCCAGTATTCCTCGCCGACCGCTTCGAACATCTCGATCGAGACGATATGATCGAAGGTCTCGGTGACGTCGCGATAATCCTGCAGCCGCAATTCGACCTGTGCTGCGAGCGGACTGCCGTCCAAGCGCGCCTTGGCCCAAGCCAGTTGCTTCTCCGAGAGCGTGATACCGGTGAGCGTGAGCCCGCGCTCGGCCGCTGCCTCGGCCATCGCGCCCCAGCCGCAGCCGATCTCCAGCAGATGCTGTCCGGGCTTGGCATCGAGCATCCCGAGCAGGCGCTGATATTTGCGCCGCTGCGCCTGGGCGAGCGCTTGATCGTTGTCAGCGCTCAGCGGTGCCGCGCTCAAGGCGGCGCTGATGCCGGCGTTTAAGCCAGCACTTGAGCCGCCGTCGGCGCCGGATAGTCCAGCGGCTGATCGGGTGTTCGCTGCGGCGACTGACTCCGCGCTCGGGGCGGTTGCTGACGCTCGCGCGGTCTCCGCTCGCGGCTGTGGCCGCAGGTTCAGCCTCAGAGCTGGTTGGTCTGACTGCGAGGCGTGCTTTGGGGGCGGCGTCGACTGCGGGGCCACTTCTTGGAGCGGCTGCGCGTAGAGGGCGCTGGAATAGGTCATGCTCTCATCGAGCCAGAGCCGGTAGAAGTCGTTGCCCAAGTCGTAGTGATAGGCGATGTTGCGGCGACTGCCGGTGTGGGTATTACTGCGCCGCTGATGGCGCCGTGGCGAGATCAGCCGGTGCAGTGGACCGCCACGCTGGCGTTCGCGCCAGCGATGCTCGTTGACCGCAAGCAGATGCAGCAGCGCGGTCGGGTCCGGGCTGTCCCAGTCGCCGGCCATCCAGCTCTCGCCGAGGCCGAGATGTCCCTTGGTCGCCAACCGTCGGGCCATGCGCAGGGGGCGGTGGATATCGATCTCGGCTTGGGGGCCGTCGCGATCGCTCTCGAGCAGATAAGTGCGGCCACCAAGCCGCAGCCGCAGCTGGCCGGCTGCGATACGGTCGAAGAGCCGTGTGATCGGCCAGATCACGGGCTTCAGCAGGATGCGCGGCACCGGGCCGAAGAGCGGCTGCTGGAGTCGGGGCAGGGCGGCCTCGGCCGTCTTCTCGCTTGCCATCAGGTCACCTCGGGCGGGGGTGGGGCGGTTTTTGGGACATAGGGCGTACCGCGCAGCCAGATCTTCAGCGCCTGCCAGTGGATCGCGGCCATGACCTTGAAGCCCATCAGCGGCGTGCGCCGCAGCGCCCGCCACAGGGCGCGCTGGGTCAGCGGCTCGCCGGCGCCGGATTGGGTGGCGACCAGCTGCAAGCGGCCATCGGCGTAGAACTGGCGGATGAAGACGCCGAGGTGCTCGGCCGGCTCAGCGAGGCGGAAGTGGTACTCGCTGGCCATCTCCATCAATGGCGAGACATAGAAGCACTTGATCGCCTTGTCGCGCACCGGCCAGGCCAGTGGTTTGCCACCGTTGGCCAGCAGATAGAAATGCGAGTCGCCGAAGGTATTGCCGACCTCGGCCAGCACTGCGCGCAACTGCCCGTCGGCGTGCTCGCAGTACCAGAGGCTCAAGGGGTTGAAGCCATAGCCGAGCACGCGCGGCATGCAGAGCAGGCGGATGCGCCCGCCCTCGAGTTCGATACCTTGCTCGCGCAGCAGTTGATCCGCCCAAGGTCGCAGCGGTGAGCCATCACGCGGGCCGTGATCCTCGGGTGCGAAGCGGAACAGGCCAACGCCTTTGCTGGTGCGCAGCAGCCCCGGCACCTGGTCGAGCGCATCCAAGTCCAGCAACAGGCTGAAGACTCGATAGGTGAAGCGGTACTGCACTGGGAACAGCCGTCGGTGCATCACCTGGGTGAAGTAGATGCGATGCGGATTCTCGCTCATGCGCGGGTGCCCGTCGTGGATGCCGGCGTCGGCGGCGCAGTCACAGGCGCCCTGAGCATCGAGGTGTCGACGCCGAAGCGATCGGCCATCGCCACCGCCGAAGCCAGCCCGTCCTCATGGAAACCGTAACCGAAATAACTGCCACAGAACCAAAGCCGGTCCTGGCCCTGCAGCTCGGGGAGCCTTGGCTGCGCATCCATCGCGGCCTGGTCGAAGACCGGGTGGTCATAATCCATCTCGGCGATGATGGTTTCCTCGGCGGGCGGGCGCAGCGGATTCAGCGAGACCAGATAGTCCTTGTCGGTCTTGAGCCCTTGCAGCCGGTTCATCCAGTAGGTCACCGAGACCGCGCAGGAGCCGTCCCGAGACGGCTGCGAGAGGTAATTCCAGGATGACCAGACTTGGCGACGCTGCGGCATCAGGCCGATGTCGGTGTGCAGATAGGTGCGGTTTGGTTGATAACGGAAGCAACCTAGCAATGCTTGTTCGGCAGCGCTTGGCTGTTCCAACAGCGCTAGCGCTTGATCGGCATGACAGGCGAACACGACGTCGTCGAACAGGGAACGCTCGCCGGAGGCCAGGGTGACCTCAACGCCTTGCTCGGTGCGTCGGACCGCCCGCGCCGCATCGAGCCGGATCTGCTCGCGGCCAATCGTTTCGACGAAGCGCTCGACATAGCGCGCGCTGCCGCCGGTGACCGAGCGCCAGAGCGGGCGATCGATCAGGTTCAGCAGACCATGATTGTTGAAGAAGCGCGCCAGGCTCTCGGCCGGGAAATCGAGCATGGTGCGGGTCGGGCAAGACCAGATCGCGGCCGCCATTGGCAGCAGAAAGTGATCGCGAAAACTGTCGCTCATGCGCTCGCGCTCGAGCAGCGCACCGACGCTCAGCCCATCAAAGCCGCCCTCGCGCAGCATGGTCTTGCAGCGCCGATTGAAGCGCACGAGGTCGGCGATCATGCGCAAGAAGCTCGGGCTGAGCAGGTTGCGCCGCTGCGCGAAGAGGGTGTTGAGGCTATCGCCCGAATATTCGATCGCACCCGGGCCGATCGAGGCCGAGAACGACATATCGCTCTCGCGCGTGGCGACGCCGAGGACATCGAACAGCCGCGTCAGCAGCGGGTAGTTGGCGATGTTATAGACGATGAAGCCGGTATCGACCGCGAGGCGTTGGCCGGCTTCGTCGACATCGATGGTGTGGGTGTGCCCGCCAATGTAGTCGTTCTTCTCGATGAGGGTCACTTGGTGCTCCCGGCTCAAGAGCCAGGCGGCGGCCAAGCCGGCGATTCCGCTGCCGATGACGGCGATCTGTTTGCGCATGCGATGGAGTGTCTGGTTCATGTCAAGCCGCTGCTGGCAGGACATCTGGACACCTCAAGCATTTTCAATGCCTAGGTGGCTTCAATGCCTGCTCCGCGACGGTGCCGAGGTGGGAAAGGTGATGAAGTTGCTGGTCGCGACCGATGGCCACGCCAGTGGTAAGGGTATCGACGCGGCCGCTTGGAAACGATCCAAGGTAGCACGGCTCAGTGTGGGTTGCGTGCTTCGCGCTCCGCGCTCATCGTGCATGGCGCTTCAGGCCACCCTTGGTCGGCTGCTCTCGCGCGGGGTCTTGCGGCCAATGATGCTTCGGGTAGCGGCCGCGCATCTCCTTGCGCACCTCGGCGTAGGCGCCGGACCAAAACCCGGCTAGGTCCTGGGTGACCTGTAGTGGACGGCCTGCAGGCGAAAGCAGATGCAGCAGCAGCGGTTGCCGAGCGTCGAAGATGCGTGGTGTGTCGCTGACGCCGAAGAGTTCTTGCATGGGGACCTGCAGTGCCGGTTGCTCACCTGCGAGGTAGTCGATTGGACGCCAGGTCTCGGCCGGCGTGTGGAGGCGGATGGGTGCGAGGGTATCGAGCGCCTGGGTCTTGGTCCATCCCAGATGTTGGCGCAGCATCTCGGTCAGGTCGAGCGCGCGCACTTCGGCCAGGCGGCTCTTGCCGGCGAGCCAGGGTGCTAGCCAGTGATCGAGACTGGCCTTGAGCCCGGCCGTCGAGAGGTCTGGCCAATCGGCTTCGGGCTGCAGGCGTCGAGCGAGCTGGACGCGGGCGCAGAGCTGGCGTGCGGTCGGGGTCCAGTTGAGCGATCGCTCGAGGTCGTGTGCGATCGCCGTAAGCAAGAGCGCAAGACCGTCGTCCGTGTCGGCGAGCGGCGCCGGTTGGGCATCGAGCAGGATGGCGCCGAGCTGGACTTCGTCGCGCGCGACCACCGCCTCTCGCTGTACATCCCAGGTCAGGGTTCGGGTAGTGCTGATTTGCTCGGCGTAGTGGGCACGGACCTCGGCCTCACTGATCACCGCTGCGGCGCGGATGCGATGATCGCCGCAGGCCGCGTCGAGGTCGGCGATCACCAGCCAGGGCTCGGTGGCCAGTGCATCGTCGCGCGGAAGCTCGGCGCCGCTGCCGTTGCGCAGTAGATAGCGGGTGCCGCCCTGGACGCCCTCGCGACCGTCGCGGCGCCGGGCGATGCGCTCCGGGTAGGCGAGCGCGAGGAGGGCGCCGAGACTCGGCCAGGGGCTCAGCCTGTCGTGCGCGGCTCGTGCCCTGGTCGTGGGCTTGGCTGGCGCCCCGATCGAATCGCGGACGGGCTCGATGAGCGGGTGGCCGATAGGATCGCTGGCCAGATCGATCCCTGGATCGTTTCCCGAATCGCTGGCCGAATTGGCGGCCAGGTTGGCGACCGGTCGGGAGGTTGGTCTGCACTTCGGCTTGATCGCGTGATCGTTGGGCTTGGTGACGTTTTGTTCGGCGACAAGCCGCTGGAACTGCGCGGCTGTGCGCTGCACCACGCGCAGTCGCACCGTATCGAAGTCGGGGGTCGGTTGCCGATGGCGAAAGCGCTCGAGGGCATCTAGGCGTGGTTGCAGGTCTACCGGGCGCCAACGGCCGGTCCGATGCTGCCAGGGATCGCGCTCCTCGAGCAGTGCCGCCAGATCGCACGCCAGCCCGCGCGCGTTGGCCGGCGCCGCCGTGAGCATCTGGGCTAGGCGGGGATGGACCGGGAGTGCTGCTAGCCGCCGGCCGGCGGCAGTAAGCGCGCCACTGCTTTCAAGCACGCCGAGCACTTGCAGCAGCTCGACGGCCTGGGCCCAGGCCGCGCTCGGGGGCGGATCGAGCCAGCGCAGCTGGGATGGATCGGTTACGCCCCAGAGCGCGAGTTCGAGCGCCAGCGGCGCCAGATCGGCCTCTAGGATCTCGGCGCCGCGCTGGGCCGGGCGGGTCCGATGCTGCTCCTCACTCCAAAGCCGATAACAATGTCCGGGTCCGAGCCGCCCAGCGCGGCCAGCGCGTTGCTCGGCCGAGGCCTGCGAGATCGGTAGGGTCAGCAAGTGGGTCAGGCCCGGGCCGGGCTCGAAGCGTGGCTTGCGCGTCAGGCCGCTGTCGATCACCACCTCGATGCCCTCGATGGTGAGCGAGGTCTCGGCGATATCGGTCGCGAGCACGATGCGGCGACGGCCATCGGGCGCGGGGCGCAACGCCCGATCCTGATCGGCTAGCGAGAGACTGCCGTGCAGCGGCAGGATATCGATGCCGGCAGCCTTGGTCGTGCTGGCTGGTTCCCCGGCGAGGGCGCCGGTGCCGCGAGCGGCGGCAGGCTGCATGGGGGTGCCGGCGCCCCGGTCAGCGACACCAGGAGCGAGTGCCTGCGCAGGCACACCGGCGGCAGGCCAGGTATTTGTGGCGGATGGCGCCTGAGCCTGAATACTGGAGCCCTGTTGGACGGCCGACGAGACGAGTGCCTGATTCAGCTGGCTGACAGCGCGCTGAATCTCGCCGGCGCCGGGCAAGAACACCAGCAGATCGCCCGAGTGCGCCGCGAGCGCGCGCCGCACCGCCGGCAGCACGGCGGCCGATGGATCGCGCTCGGGCCGCTCCAGATAGTGCAGCTCGACCGGATAGGCGCGCCCTGCGCTGCGGATGACCGGTGCATCGCCGAGCAGGGCCGCGAGTGGCTCGCTGTCCAGGGTTGCCGACATCACCAGGATGCGCAGATCCTCGCGCAGACTGGCCACATCGAGCGCCAGCGCCAGCCCCAGATCGGCCTGCAGGCTGCGCTCGTGGAACTCGTCGAAGATCAGCAGGCCGCAGTCGCTCAGCTCCGGGTCGCTTTGGATGCGCCGGGTCAGGATGCCCTCGGTCAGCACCTCGATCCGGGTGCGCGGACCGATGCGCCGCTCGAAGCGCACCTGATGCCCCACCGTCTCGCCGACCGTCTCGCCGAGCATCGCCGCCATGCGCGCCGCCGCCATGCGCGCGGCCGGGCGGCGCGGCTCCAGCATCAGGATCGAGCGGCCCTGGAGCCAGGCCGGGAGCCGGTTGGGGAGCCCGCCGGCATCCAGCAGCGACAGCGGTACTCGCGTGGTCTTGCCGGAGCCAGTTGGCGCGCTGAGCAGCGCATGACCCTGCGCGAGACAGCGGTGAAGCTCGGGCAGGCTGGTCTCGATCGGCAGCGCGCTCTGGCGGGGGCGTGGGGATTCAGGGCTCATGGTGAATCGTCTGGCCGAATCGATGCCTGCTCATCCTCGGCGACGGATCCGGTCTCATCCTTGGCGAGCGACCCGGCACGCAAGCGAGGCGACTGGCGCTATGTCGCTTCGGCACTCGGTTCTGCGTTGCCGGGAGTGCATGCCAATAACTCGCGCAGAATCCTCGACTCAAGCCAGCCGGAGGACAACCCCGGGCCGCTGGCCTCAATAAAGCCGACGTGGCCGCCATGCGCCGATAGCTCAAGCCGAATACCGGGGCCAAGCTCGTGCTCGAAGGGGACCGTGCTCGGGAACATGAAGGGATCATCGGCGGCATGGATGATGAGGGTCGGGGTGCGGATCTGGCGCAGATAGCCACGACAGCTCGCACGTTGATAGTAATCGAAGACGCCGGCGAAGCCATTCAGCGGCGCGGTAATCTGATCGTCGAATTGATTGAAGTCCTTGATCCGATCCAGGTCGACGTCGAGCGGTGACGATCGCTGCGCGAACTTCTGCCGATAGCTGGTCTTCAGGCGGCTGACCAGATAGCCCCGGTAGACCCGGGCGAAGCCAAGCTCGAGCCGCAGCATCGCATCGCGCAGCACGAAGGGGACCGAGACCGTGATGGCGCGATCGAGCAGCGGGTCGCCGTACCCATCGCCGTGCTCGTTCCAGCACTCGCCCAGATACTTGAGCAGCAGATTGCCACCGAGCGAGAAGCCGATCGCGGCCATCGGCGGGCCATCGGTATCCTCGGCCAAGACCTCGAGCACCGCGCGCAGATCCTCGCTGGCGCCGGAATGGTAGGAACGCGCGAGTCGGTTCGGCTCGCCGCTGGCGCCGCGCAGGTGCATGAATACGGGCTGGAAACCAGCCTCTGAAAGTCGATCGACCAGGCTGCCGGCGTAGTGCGATTCGAGCCCGCCCTCGAGCCCGTGCAGGATCAGCACGCGCGGTCCCTCGCGTCCGACGCTGCTCGAGAGGTCGATGAAGTCCCCATCGGCGAGCTCGATGCGGCGCCGCTCGAGCGCTGTCTGCGGTGGATTGCGCGCGCCCCGGTGCTGGCCCAGGTGCATCAGCAGCTTTGGCCAGAGTGTCTGCAGATGTGGGCTCTTCAGCCACCAGGGTGGGCGGAAGTCGCTGTCGATGATCCTGCCGTTGGTCATGGCGTCTCTGTTGGCTGAGGTCAGTCTGCCTGGGCTTGGCCGGGTTGAGGCGTATCGCGTTGAGGCGCCTAGATTACAATGAACGGCCTGTTGAACATCCGCTAGCTGCACGCTCGGAAGAACGAGTCCGGATTGATGGCAGCGCATTGACGGCAACGGGCACCAACTGACATTGTGGGCCATTGGGGCGCTCGCCTATACTCCACGGCTATGTGCGGCCGATCGCCAAAGCCGCCCCTCTGACTCCAACGGATATGACCGAGAACGATGATGAGACCGCTTAGGAGGGCCCTGGGCCCGATTGCGCTGCTATGCATCCCCCTGCTGCCAGTGTGTCTGCTGCCCTCGCAGGCGCGGGCCGAGGATCTGCTGCAGATCTACGATCTGGCTGTCAGGAGCGATCCAACGCTGCGCGAGGCGGAGCAGACCTTTTACGCCAGCCGGGAAGCGAAGCCACAGGCGCGGGCGCTTTTGCTGCCCAATTTTGGCGTCTCCGGTCGTGTCGATTACAACGCCGTCGACTCGAGCGGACAGAGTCTGAACTTCCAGAACGCCAACCGCAGCGATACCTTTGAGACGACCAATCTCGCCGCCAGCGTGTCGCAGTCGGTCTACAACCGCGGCGACTGGATACGCCTGAGCCAGTCCGACGACACCATCGCGCGGGCCGAGGCTGAGTTCCAGAATGCCGAGGTCGACCTCATGGTGCGCACCACCGAGGCCTACTTCGAGGTGCTGCGCGCCTCCGATCTGGTGCGGGTGCAAGAGGCCCTGGTCACGGCCGATGAGCGCCAGTTGGAGCAATCGAGACAGCGCTTCGAGGTCGGTCTGGTGGCGATCACCGACGTCAACGACAACCAAGCCGCGTTCGACCGTTCGCGCGCGGAGCTGATCACCGCCGAGAACAATCTGAACAATGCCTGGGAGGCGCTGCGTCGCATCGTTGGGCCAGTCAGGGTGCCATTGGCACGGCTCGGCGATCGCCTGCCGCTGACACCGCCGGAGCCGAACGAGATCAATGTCTGGGCCGAAACCGCGTTGGCGAATAACTACGGCATCGCGGCGGCGAAGGCTGCAGCCGAGGCGGCGCGCAAGGACATCGAGATCCAGCGCTCCGGGTATTATCCGCGCGTCGATGTACAGGCCGGCTATGACATGTCGCGCACTGGTCGGGAACTCGGTACCGATACCGATTCCGGCTTCATCGGCCTGAACGTCAATATCCCCCTCTATCAGGGCGGTGCCGTCGCCTCGTCGACGCGCCAGGCCGGACACCTATTCCGGGCCTCGCAGGATCGGCTCGATCAGCAACGTCGCGCGGTGATGAACCAGGTCAAGGACGCCTTTCGCGGCATCCTCTCGAGCATCAGCGACGTCAAGGCACGGCAGGCGGCCATCGTCTCGGCACGCAGCTCGCTGGAGTCCACCGAGGCCGGTCTCGAAGTCGGCACCCGCACCCAGGTCGATGTGCTCAATGCCCAGCGCAACCTGTTCCAGGCCGAGTTCGACTACCTCTCGGCGCGTTACGATTACATCCTCAACGGCATCCAGCTGCATCAGGCGACCAGTACCCTGACCCGCGATGTCTTGGCCAAGGGCAATGCCTGGCTCACCGAGCAGGACATGGTCCAGCCGCCCGCCTACTGATTCGCCGCCGTGTCAGGAAACAGCTTCGGTCGCTCGTTCGTCGTCACCGGTTTCGGCGAGAGTCATGGTCCGGCGATCGGCGGCATCGTCGATGGCTGCCCGCCTGGGCTGCCGTTGAGCGAAGCCGATCTGCAGCATGATCTGGATCGGCGCGCGCCGGGACAATCCCGCCACACCACGCAAAGGCGCGAGTCCGATCAGGTGCGCATTCTCTCCGGCGTTTTCGAGGGCGAGACCACCGGCGCGCCGATCGGGCTGCTGATCGAGAATCAGGACCAGCGCTCGAAGGATTACTCCGAGATCGCGACCCGGTTTCGGCCCGGCCATGCCGATTACAGTTATACGATGAAGTATGGCCGGCGCGATTATCGTGGCGGCGGTCGCTCATCGGCGCGCGAGACCGCGATCCGAGTCGCCGCAGGCGGCATCGCTAAGGTGTGTCTGCGACATCTACAACAGATCGACGTACAGGGGTGCCTGACGCAACTTGGCCCGATCAAGCTGCCCGTTCCAGGCGATGATGCGTTTGATTGGGCCCAGGTCGAGCAGAACCCGTTCTTCTGTGGCGGCGAGGCACGGGTCGCCGAGCTTGAGACCTACATGGATGAGCTGCGCAAGTCCGGCGATTCGATTGGCGCCGAGGTCACGGTCATCGCCACGGGCCTGTCACCCGGCCTTGGCGAGCCGATCTTCGACCGGCTCGATGCCGATATCGCCCATGCGCTGATGAGCATCAATGCGGTCAAAGGGGTTGAGATTGGCGCCGGCTTCGGCAGCGTCGCCCAGCGCGGCACCGAACACCGCGACGAGATGACCCCGGATGGATTTCTCTCCAATAACGCCGGTGGCGTGCTGGGCGGCATTTCGACCGGTCAGGACATCATTGCCCGGCTGGCCCTGAAGCCGACCTCGAGCATCCGGCTGCCTGGCCGCAGCATCGACATCACCGGCGCTGAGACCGAGGTCATCACCAAGGGGCGCCATGATCCGTGCGTCGGCATCCGCGCGACCCCGATCGCCGAGGCCATGCTGGCGCTGGTGCTGATCGATCATCTGCTGCGTCATCGCGCGCAAAATGCCCAAGTGGTGCCGCCGCTGGCGCCGATCCCGTCGCAAGCGTCCTGAGTCAGCCTCCGCGTCTGGCCAAGCCGATGCCTTACGCGCGTCTCTCGAGCTACTACTTCTTCCACTTCGCCGCGCTCGGCGCGCTGGTCCCGTTCTGGGGGCCCTATCTGCTCGAGCGCGGGTTCGAGCCGATCGCCATCGGTGGACTGATGGCGATCCTGATGGGCACCAAGATCGTGGCGCCGAATCTGTTTGGCGCGGTGGCCGATCGGCGCGGGGAGCGCATGCCGATCGTGCGGCTCGGCGCGTTGATGGCGCTGCTGAGCTTCTGTGCGGTGTTCTGGTCCGAGGGCTTCTGGCCCATGGCCCTGACCATGGCCATCTGGAGCTTCTTCTGGAATGGGCCGCTGCCGCTGATGGAGGCCGTCACCTTCAATCATCTGGGGGCGCGGATCAGCCGCTACGCGCAGGTCCGGGTCTGGGGCAGCATCGGCTTTATCCTGGCGGTGCTCGGGGTGGGCTGGTGGCAACAGCAGGCCGGCAGCGGCGTGGTGCCGATCGCGGTGCTGCTGCTGTTCGGCGGCATCTGGCTGAGCGTCTTGGTAATACCGGATCGACCACACGCCCATGGAGCGCACGAGCATCCCCCGTTGCGGCGTTTGCTGCGGCGCCCCGAGATCCTCTTCTTTCTCGCCGCTTGCCTGCTGATGCAGGCTAGTCACGGCGCCTACTATGCGTTTTACTCGATCTATCTCGAGGCGGAGGGCTATTCGCAATCCGCCGTCGGCGCGCTCTGGGCCTTGGGCGTGGCCATCGAGGTGCTGGTATTCCTGCGCATGCACTGGTTGCTGGAGCGCTTCAGCGCCCACGCATTGATGCTCGCGAGTCTGGCGCTCGCGGTGCTGCGTTGGCTCATGATCGGGTTCTTTGTGGAGATCCTAGCGCTGCAGATCATCGCGCAGACCCTGCATGCGGCGACCTTCGGGGTGTTCCATGCCTCGGCGATCCACCTCGCCCACCGCTACTTCCCAGGGCCGACGCAGGGCCGGGGGCAAGCCGCGTACAACAGCATCAGCTTTGGCGCCGGTGGGGCGCTTGGCAGCCTGACCAGTGGCCTGCTGTGGTCAGACGCAGGTGCTGCTTGGACCTATGTGGCTGCGGCCGGTTTTGCCGCGCTCGGTTTCGTTGCGGTGCTGCTTAGCAAGCGCTGACGCGATCAGCGTTCGCCAAGCCTTGAGTCAAGGGTTTAGAGTTCGCCGTTGGCGCCTGCGGTCATGATCGACTCGATATTGTCGCGCACCAGCTCGGCCTTCTCGAGCAGGTCCGGCGGCAGGTTGGCGCCGGGGATAATCTTGCCCAAGTCTAGCGTTACCAGCCAGGGCTTACCCTCGGTATCTTCGATAAGCGCGATTCGGCAGGGCAGGTAAGCAGCAAAGTCGGCATTGAATTGGAGCATCTCGTTCGCGATACGCGCATCGCAAAATTGGAAGATCTCGATCCGCCCCGACTCGACGTCCATCGCCGCCAGCTCCTTGGACAGCGGCAAATGGGCGACCAGCTTGAAGTTCAATGCGTTGGCGCGCAGTGTCATCGAGTCGACGGCGTCATCCATCGACACATCATCAGCCAGTGGCATCTTCAGCACGGTGTCCGAGATGGCGATGCCTTGCGCGCTTGCGCTGACGGTGGCGAGGGCAAGGAAGAACGCCAGGAACGGCAGGAGCAGTAAGGGTTTGGAACGCATGGGTCGTCACTCTCATTTGGTGTGTTGTTGGTGTGTTGTTGGTGTGTTGTTGGTGTGTTGTGAGCCCAGCCACGGCGAGCTGGTGGTGGGCCGGCCGATCCCAGCGGATGGCGCGACACGAACCATTGTGACCTGTCTCCAAGCCATCCGCAAAATCGGAGCCGGGCTGTGACCGCCGTGACGCCGAGCGTATACTCGGCGCCCGATCGCATCGATAACGAACCCGAGCCAATGAGCTTGGGGCGCACGCAAACACCCCTTGGGACCAGAGAGGAGGAGCACGATGGAGCGAGGCCATGGTGCGCTGATCGAGCAGCTTGAAGGATTGGAGACGGCTGCGGTGGCCTTCTCGGGGGGCGCCGATAGCACCCTGTTACTGGCGCTGCTGCGCAAGCGGCTCGGCGCCGAGCGCGTGATCGCGCTGACGGCGGTGACGCCCTACATGGTGCGCCAGGAGATCGGTGACGCGGTGGCCTTGACCACCAAGCTGGCGGTTCGCCATGAGTTGGTCGAGATTCCCATGCCCGAGGGCATGGAGCACAACCCGGCCGACCGCTGCTATCGTTGTAAACACGCGATGTACGGCCATCTGGTGGAGAGCGCGGCCGAGTATGGCTTTGCCAGCCTGGTCGACGGCAGCAATGCCGATGATGCCGATGAACAATGCCCAGGCTTGCGCGCGCTGCGCGAACTCGGGATTCGCAGTCCCTTCATCGAGGCTGGGATCGACAAGGCTGGCGTGCGCCAGATGGCACGCGAGATGGATCTGCCAACCTGGCATAAGCCGACCACCGCTTGCTTGCTCACGCGCATCGGCTTCAATGTCAGGGTCTCGATGGATCAGCTGCAGCGCATTGAGGAGGCCGAGCGTTTTTTGACCCAGCTTGGGTATACCTGGGTGCGGGTTCGCTGCCACAGCGACCTCGCCCGCATTGAGGTCGCGCCGGTCCAACGCGAGCGTCTGCTCAGCGATGCGGGCGTGGTGATCGAGGGCATCCAGCGCTTCGGTTTTCGGTATGTCACCATGGATCTGGCCGGCTATCAGTCCGGCAGCATGGCCGGCTAGGCTGCCATCCCATCGCCTTCAGTCCAAACGATAGTGCTTCTCGACCGCAACGGTGATCTCCCAGGTGCAGCGCATGCCGACCGGGAAGGTGATCAGATCGCCACGCTTGAAGTGCTCGGGCTCGCCGCCCTCGGGCGTGACGCTAAAGGTGCCGCGCACCACATAGCAGGTCTCTTGCTGGTGATAGGTCCACTCGAAGCTAGATGGCTCCTTCTTCCAGATCGGCCAGTCCTCGACGCCGAGGACTTCGAGCTTGGCCGGTGGCGGATTGTGCTCGCAGAGGATGGATTCATCGGACATGATTGACTCCTGAAGATCAGTCGTTAGGTTGCATTCTATAAGTTCATGGCGATCGAGTCGGCCACAATAGAGGCGCGCATGTGCGAGGATCTTGCAACGCTGGCAACGCGGGTCGGACACTGCTTGCAACGCGCGGGGCTGCGGCTGGCCACGGCGGAATCCTGCACTGGGGGTTGGATTGCGAAGTGCATCACCGATGTTCCGGGGAGTAGCGCCTGGCTCGATCGCGGCTTTGTCACCTACAGTAACGCGGCCAAGCAGGAGATGCTCGGCGTGGCCGAGGAGACGCTTGCGGCCTGGGGCGCGGTCAGCGAGGCCGTCGTCGCCGAGATGGCGCGCGGCGCGATCGCGCACAGCCACGCCTCGGTTGCGGTGGCGGTGAGCGGGATTGCCGGCCCTGGCGGCGGCACGGCCACGAAGCCGGTTGGCACCCTTTGTTTCGGCTGGGCGCTGCCGGATGGCGTCGCGGTCGAGACACTGCAGTTTCGCGGTGATCGCGAGCAGGTGCGCCGACAGGCGGTCGCGCATGTGCTGCGGGGGCTACTGGCTCGCTGTTTGGCGCATTGCGCGTCGGCCTGAATCGCGCCTAGTGACTTGTGTGGGGGCGGGTCGGCTGTGGGATAATCCTTAACAACCCTGGTTCCTGGAGTGACAATGGACGAGAATCGCAAGAAAGCGTTGGCAGCCGCGTTGAGCCAAATCGAGAAGCAGTTCGGCAAGGGCTCGGTGATGCGCATGGGCGATGCCGGCGCTATACCGAATGTCGAAACCGTCTCGACCGGCTCCCTGGGGCTCGATATCGCCCTCGGCATCGGTGGCCTGCCGCGCGGTCGCGTCATCGAGATCTACGGTCCGGAATCCTCCGGTAAGACTACGCTCACCCTGCACGCAGTGGCCGAGGCGCAGCGCGCCGGCGGCACGGCGGCCTTCGTCGATGCCGAGCACGCGCTTGATCCCGGCTACGCCGAGAAGCTTGGCGTGAACATGGACGAACTGCTGGTCTCGCAGCCGGATACCGGCGAGCAGGCGCTCGAGATCACCGACATGCTGGTGCGCTCCGGGGCGGTCGATATGGTGGTGGTCGACTCGGTCGCGGCCTTGACGCCCAAGGCCGAGATCGAGGGCGAGATGGGCGATTCGCACGTCGGCTTGCAGGCGCGGCTGATGTCGCAGGCGCTGCGTAAGCTCACCGCCAACATCAAGCGCTCCAATGCCATCGTCATCTTCATCAATCAGATCCGGATGAAGATTGGCGTGATGTTCGGCTCGCCGGAAACGACCTCCGGCGGCAACGCGCTCAAGTTTTACTCCTCGGTGCGGCTCGATATCCGCCGCATCGGTTCGATCAAACGTGGCGCCGATGTGGTTGGCAACGAGACCCGCGTTAAGGTGGTCAAGAACAAGGTCGCGCCGCCGTTTCGCGAGGCTCTGTTCGACATCCTCTATGGCGAGGGCATCTCGCGCGAGGGCGAGATGGTCGATCTCGGCGTCAGCGCCGATGTCGTCGAAAAATCCGGTTCTTGGTACAGCTATGACGGCAGCCGGATCGGTCAGGGTAAGGACAATGTGCGCAATTTCCTGAAGGAGAATCCGGAGATTGCCGCCGCCATTGATGCCAAGATACGCGATGCCCTGCTACCGAAGCCAAAGCCTACTCACGCCGAGGAGGGGGCCGGATCGGCATCAGCCCCCGACGCGGCCCCTGATGCCGCTTTGAAAACGCCGGCTGCTGCGGGCGATGCCGATGCCAAGGCGGCTAAGGACGCCAAGGATGTCAAGGGCGCCAACAAGGATGCCAAGGCGGCGACCGATGACTGAAGCGCTTGTGGAGTCCGCTCCGGAGGTTGCTGCCACGGAAGCTACGGCTGAGGCAGCCGCAGCCGAGAGAGCTGCAACCGAGGCAGCCGCTGGCGAAGCGCCGGATGCGCTCTTCGAGGAGGTCCGCAGCCGGGCGCTGAAGTTGCTCAGCACGCGCGAACACAGTCGCCTGGAACTCGCGCGCAAGCTGCGCCAACGCGGTTATCCAGACGCGGCCGTCGAGGCGGTGATCGAATCCCTAGTAGTCAACGAGCTGTTGAGCGAAGAGCGCCTGATCGCAGCCTATGTCGCCGAGCGTCTTGGTAAGGGCTTCGGGCCCTTGCGTATCCGCGCCGAATTACGCGAGAAAGGGCTTTCGGATGAGAGGGTTCAGCCCTATCTCGAACTCGACGATCAGACCCTAATCGACTATCTGACCCAGGCCTATCAAAAACGCTTCGGTGAGACTGAGGCCGAGGACCGGCGCGAGCAGGCGAAACGCGCGCGCTTCCTCGAGTATCGGGGGTTCCCGTCGCACTTGATCGCTCGCTTCCTCGGCTCGAGCCCGAGTGCCAGGTCAACTCGATGAATGGGCTGATGCGCGCGCCCATGCTGATGTCGTCAGTGCCGATATCGATGCACGCGTTGATGTCGGGCCGCTTTCCGTGCCGCTTCGAGCGGCGCATCCCGCTAATGCACAGACCCGTCTCCGGAGTCGACTCCTTGTCATGAAGAGCAGTGCCCAGCTTCGTCAGGCCTTCCTCGATTACTTCGCCGAGCGTGGTCACACGCCACTCGAAAGCAGCCCGTTGGTGCCTGGAAATGACCCCACCTTGCTGTTCACCAATGCGGGCATGGTGCAGTTCAAGGACGTCTTCCTTGGCCGCGAGAAACGCCCCTACAGCCGCGCCGCTACCTCGCAGCGCTGCGTGCGCGCTGGCGGCAAGCACAATGATCTCGAGAACGTCGGTTACACTGCCCGTCATCACACCTTCTTCGAGATGCTCGGCAACTTCAGCTTTGGCGATTACTTCAAGCGCGAGGCCATCGGCTTTGCCTGGGAGTTTCTGACCAAGACGCTGGCGATGCCGGCCGAGCGGCTCTGGATCACCGTCTATACCGACGATGACGAGGCCGCGCGCATCTGGCTCGATGAGATTGGCGTCGACCCGGCGCGCTTCTCGCGCTGTGGCGAGAAGGATAACTTCTGGTCGATGGGCGAGACCGGTCCCTGCGGGCCCTGCTCCGAGATCTTCTACGACCACGGCCCCGAGATCCCGGGTGGGCCGCCCGGTTCACCCGATGAGGACGGCGACCGCTACGTCGAGATCTGGAACCTGGTGTTCATGCAGTTCGACCGCGATGCCAAGGGCGAACTGCATCCGCTGCCGCGCCCCTCGGTCGACACCGGCATGGGGCTCGAGCGGCTCGCGGCGGTGATGCAGGGTGTGCATAGCAACTACGAGATCGATCTGTTCCAGGCCCTCATCCGTGCTGCCGCCGAGGCGACCGGCTGCGATGATCTCAGCAATAAATCACTGCGGGTGATCGCCGATCACATCCGCTCGGCGGCCTTCCTGATCATCGATGGCATCACGCCCGGCAACGAAGGACGCGGCTACGTGCAGCGGCGCATCATCCGCCGCGCCATCCGCCACGGCTATCAACTCGGGCAGACGGCGCCGTTCTTCTGGCGCCTGGTCGCGCCCCTGGCCGAGCAGATGGGCGCTGCCTACCCCGAGCTGCGCGAGAAACAGGCCCAGATCGAACGGGTCCTGAAGACCGAGGAGGAGCGCTTCGCCGATACCCTGGAGCAGGGCTTGCGCATCTTCGATGAGATCGTCGCGCGGCTGAGTGGCACCGAGATCCCCGGCGAGGCGGTGTTCCGGTTGTACGATACCTACGGCTTCCCGGCCGACCTCACCGCCGATATCGCCCGCGAGCGTGGACTGACCCTGGACATCGCTGGCTTCGAGGAGGCGATGGCGGCGCAAAAGGAACGCGCGCGCGCCGCGAACCAGTTCGGGGCCGGCGAAATCATCGAGCTGGATGTCGAGGGCGAGACCGATTTCAGCGGCTACGAAGGGGTGGTCGATCAAGCGACGCTGATCGGCTGCTACCTGGACGGCGAGCCGCAGGAGCGCATCAGCGCGGGTCAGGAGGGACTGCTGGTGCTCGATGTCACGCCCTTCTATGCCGAGTCCGGCGGACAGGTGGGCGATCGCGGCACCCTGAGCACAGAAACCGCCCGCTTCGAGGTGCGCGACACTCGGAAGCAGTCTGGAGTGATCTGCCACCTCGGGCGCCTGCTCGAGGGCGAGTTCTCGGTCGGGGATCGCATCGAGGCCCAGGTCGATCGGACGCGGCGGCGCGCGATCGCGCTGCACCACTCGTCTACCCATCTGCTGCATGCGGCGCTGCGCCACGTGCTGGGTGATCACGTGCAGCAACGTGGCTCGCTGGTCGATCCGGAGCGACTGCGTTTCGACTTCACCCATTTCGAGCCGCTCACGCGCGAGCAACTGCGCGAGATCGAGCGCCTAGTGAATCAAGAGATCCGCGAGAACCACACCGTCGAGACCCGCATCATGGATCTCGAGGACGCCAAGGCCTCGGGCGCAGTGGCCCTGTTCGGCGAGAAGTACGCTGAGCAGGTGCGGGTGCTGCGCATGGGCGATTTCTCGACCGAACTCTGCGGTGGTACCCATGTGCGCGCGGTGGGCGATATCGGGCTATTCAAGATCGTCGCCGAATCCGGCATCAGCGCCGGCGTGCGCCGCGTCGAGGCGGTCGCCGGCGCTGTGGCGCTGAGCTGGGTCGAGGAAGAAGAGGCGCGGCTGGCGCGCATCGCCGCCTTGGTCAAAGGGGCGGCGAACGATGCCGACGACAAGGTCGCCGCGCTGGTCGAGCGCTCCCGCCGGCTGGAAAAGGAACTCGAGCAGCTCAAGGCCAAGCTCGCCAGCGCCGCTGGCAGCGAGCTGACCGACGCTGTGGTCGAGATCGACGGGGTCAAGGTGCTGGCCGCGCGGCTCGATGGCGTCGACGTCAAGTCACTGCGCGAGACCCTGGATCAACTCAAGAACAAGCTCGGCTCCGGCGTGGTCCTCTTGGCCACCGAGAGCGATGGCAAGGTCAACCTGATCGCCGGTGTGACCAAGGATCTGGTCGGCCGTTTCAAGGCCGGCGATTTGGTGAAGGTCGCGGCCGAGAAGGTCGGTGGGCGCGGTGGCGGCCGGCCCGATATGGCCCAGGCCGGAGGCACCGATCCGGCTGGCATCCCGGCCGCGCTCGATCTGGTTGGTGATTGGGTCAAGGAACGCGCACCGGCGGCGGTGTCCTAGACCCATGGCGTTGATCGTCCAAAAATATGGCGGCACCTCGGTGGGCAGCGTCGAGCGTATTCAAGCCGTCGCGCAGCGCGTGAAGTGCACCCGCGATCAGGGGCACAACGTCGTGGTCGTGGTCTCGGCGATGTCCGGCGAGACCGATCGGCTGATCGGACTCGCGCATGCGATTCAGCCACGGCCGGTACCGCGTGAACTCGACGTGCTGATCGCCACCGGCGAGCAGGTCACCATCGCCTTGCTGGCGATGGCCTTGGAAGCCGTTGGCTGTCCGGCGCGCTCCTACACCGGCTCGCAAGTGCAGATCCGCACCGATAGCGCGCACAATAAGGCGCGCATTAGCGATATCGACGGCGCGCGCGTGGGCAGCGATCTCGAGGCTGGACGCGTGGTGGTGGTCGCTGGTTTTCAGGGCATCGATCGCGCCGGCAACATTACCACCTTGGGCCGCGGCGGCTCCGACACCTCTGCGGTGGCTATGGCCGCCGCGCTCAAGGCCGATGAATGCCAGATCTACACCGATGTGGACGGTGTTTACACCACCGATCCGCGCATCGAGCCACGCGCGCGTAAACTTGACCGGATCACCTTCGAGGAGATGCTCGAGATGGCCAGCTTGGGCTCGAAGGTGCTCCAGATCCGCGCCGTCGAGTTCGCCGGCAAGTATCGTGTCCCCCTGCGTGTGCTCTCGAGCTTTAGCGAGGGGGAGGGAACGCTGATCAGTTTCGAGGAGGAAAACGTGGAAGACGCCAAGATTGCCGGCATCGCTTTCGCTAAGGACGAAGCGAAGCTCACCGTGCTCGGGGTGCCGGATCAGCCGGGGATTGCACACAAGATTCTCGGTCCCATCTCCGAGGCGAATGTCGAAGTGGACATGATCGTGCAGAATGTCGGCTCTGACAGCGCCACCACCGACTTCACCTTCACTGTGCATCGCAACGACTATGACACGGCGCTGGGGGTGCTGCGTGAGACGGCCGAGCAACTCTCGGCGCGCGAGGTTTTGGGTGATCAGAAGATCGTCAAGCTCAGCCTGGTTGGTGTCGGCATGCGCTCACATGCGGGTATCGCCAGCCAGATGTTCGAGGCCCTGGCTCGCGAAGGCATCAATATCCGTATGATCTCGACCTCGGAGATCAAGATCTCGGTCGTCATCGACGAAAAGTACCTCGAGCTTGGTGTGCGCGCCCTGCACGAGGCCTTTGGACTAGCCGAAAAAACCATATTGTAACAATTGCTGCAATGCACGAATGTCTGCTGCTAAACTTCGGTGCTACACTATTTGCACCTTTGGCCGTTGCGGCGGTCAACTAGGCAGATGGTTAAGGTAACAAGGCTGCGAGACCTAAGATGCTGAGGGAACCGCGGCTCGGCTCATGAAAGGACAGAAAGGATAGACCGCTATGTTGATACTGACCCGCCGCGTTGGCGAAACCCTGATGATCGGCGACGAAGTGACCGTCACGGTGCTTGGCGTCAAGGGAAACCAGGTTCGCATTGGCGTTAATGCACCGCGCGAGGTTGCCGTGCATCGCGAAGAGATCTACGAGCGCATCAAACGTGAGCAGGCGCAGGGCACCGCCGAACCGCGCATTGCGAACGATGTGGGACTCGACGACTAGCGATTCCAAGTGAATCGAACTCGAGCCGCTACAGGGCCGCTATAGGATAGAATACCTGCTCCGCCCGTACTGCTTTGTCCGCGCTTTACGCGTCATGTTTGGGCGGACAGGTTTTTCTGCCAAGCTAGTAATCCCCTACCGAGCTGCCCCATGGCTCACACGGGTAGACGCAAGCACCCCCAAACTCTGCTACAATTTTGCCCCTACGGAGAGATGGCCGAGTGGCTGAAGGCGCTCCCCTGCTAAGGGAGTATGGGTTAATAGCCCATCGAGGGTTCGAATCCCTCTCTCTCCGCCATAGAAGATCCCGCCTAGACCACCTCAAAGACCACCCTTTGAAGCAGCGTCATCCTTAACTCTGGTCTGGCGTCCCACCGATAGCGACCAGTCCTGAGCGCCGCGCTAACCCCTGCGGATGCGGTGCGCGATTTCGCAGACAGCACTTGAACCTCGTGATACAAGGGGTGATGCTCAAACTTTGCGTTGGCCGATGATTGATCAGTGCCGAAGCAATCAGGCAGGCAGTGTCGATTCAATTCGGCTGGGCAGCGTTTTAGGCTGCGTATGCGCCCGTGCCAGCCAGGCCATAGGCTGCCCTTTTCGCCTCTAAGTCGCTAACTTTTACCTTTTTGAGGGGTTGGGCGCAAATAGCCCAGAGGCTATCTCCAAGCCCTATTCACCGATCACTTCGGGCTGGTCAGCGATGTCCTCTCCGAGTGCCCGAGCCGGCTGCGCATGGAGAGTCGGTTGCCGCAACTGCAGGGTCGCGTACAGTTGGGCGGCGCGCTCAGCGGGCGCGACATCAACGCGACCAACAAGACCCTGAGCGGGCTACTGAAACTGCTCTACCCATCCGTTGACGCACCGATCTCCGACGCGGATCTGGAATGGGCCGTGCGGTTGGCGCTGGAGGTGCGTCGGCGCGTCAAAGAGCAGCAGAAGCGGATCGGCTCGGCGGAGTTTCGCAACACCGACTTCAGCTATCTGCTCGGCGAGGAGGGGGTCGAGACCTTCGTCGCCACGCTGGAGCTGTCGAGCGAGAACAGCATCGGCGTTGACCCTTACTCCCGTCCCAGCGCCTCCAAGTCCCGATCGCGCATGCCGATCAGATAGAGGATGCCGTCGAGGCCGACGGTGGCGATGGAGTGGCGCGCCTGCTCCTTGACCAGCGGCTTGGCGTGGAAGGCGATGCCGAGGCCGGCGATCGAGAGCATCGGTAAGTCGTTGGCGCCGTCGCCGACCGCGATGACCTGCTCCAGCCGGATGCCTTCGCGGGCGGCGATCTCACGCAGCAGCTCGGCCTTGCGCTGGCCGTCGACGATGCGGCCGGTGACGCGGCCGGTCAGTCGGCCGTTCTCGAATTCGAGCTGATTGGCATGCACGTCGTCGATGCCGAGGCGCCGTTGCAGGTGCTCGGCAAAGTAGGTGAAGCCGCCGGAGAGGATCGCGACCCGGTAGCCGAGCTGCTTCAACGCGCTGATCAGCCGCTCGGCGCCATCCGTAATCGGTAGCCGCTCGGCGATACCGGCAAGCACCGTCTCCTCCAGCCCCTCCAATAACGCCATGCGGCGGCGGAAGCTCTCGTTGAAATCCAGCTCGCCCAGCATCGCGCGCTCGGTGATCTCGGCGACCTGGGGGCCGACGCCAGCGGCGGCGGCGAGTTCGTCGATGACCTCGGTCTGGATCAGGGTCGAGTCCATGTCGAAGCAGACCAGGCGCCGGTTGCGGCGGAAGATGTCGTCCTCCTGGATGGCAATATCGACCTCGAGGTGATGGCCAAGCTCGAGGAAGCTCGCATGCAGGGCGCCGACATCGGCGACTGGACCCTTGAGCCAGAGCTGGACGCTGGCCGGGCGGCTCGGTCGGCTTGCGCGGCGCGAGATGCGCCCCGAGAGCCGCGTGATCTGCTCGATGTTGAGCCCGTTCTGAGTGACCACGGCGGACACTTGGGCGATCTGCGCGGCGGTGATCTCGCGCCCGAGCAGGGTCAGGATGTGGCGCGCCTTGCCTTGCTCATCGACCCAACGCTCGTAGGCGTCGGCCTCGACCGGGGTGAAGCGCACCGCGAGCCCAAGCTCATGGGCGGCGAACAGCAGCTCCTTGAACACCGGGCAGCTCGCCGGCTCCTCGGGCAGCTCGATGAGCATGCCAAGGGCGAGGGTGTCGTGGATCACCGATTGGCCGATATCAAGCACCGCGACCTCATAACGGGCCAGCACCTGGGTCAGGGCCATGGTGATACCGGGCCGGTCGGGGCCGGAGATATCGATCTGGACGATCTCGCGCATCGGTGTCGGGTCTAGGTGTTAGTGGTTAGAGGGCGTGTATCATTTCGCGAAAAATCTGATTTTGAAGGAATTTTTCAACGAGATCAGCACCTCTAAACGAAAAATAAGCAACCATTCAGTCCCTTGTAAAAATCGAGGCAGTATTGGTAAACACCCTCTTAGGTCAGTGCGGCATTTGGAGCGCGCGCTGGCTCGAACTCGAGTTCGGGCTCGGCGCCGATGAGGCTGAGCACTGCGGCGATCATCGGCTCGACTGCCGCCTGCGCCGTCTCGCTCAGCGTATAGCAGGCATAGCCCCAGTCAGCACCGCCGGCCGAGACCAGCCAGGTCTCGGGCACCCGTTGATACAGGGTCTGACACCAAGCGAGGAGTTCACGCGGATCGTGGAAATGGGCCATGGTCGAGAGGGCGCTGGCATCCGGCGCTAGGCGCTGGCGGCTGACCTCGCCGGGCGCTAGATTCGCTGCGGCGTCGATGAAGATGACGCGCTCGGCGCGGGCGAGATCATCGACCAGTTCGGCGGTCAGGATGTGGCGTGCCTGGACCTCGACCTGAGCGCTCAGCTCAGGGTCGGCAGTGACGCGCGTCTCGATCTGGTCGGCGACCAGAGGACCGAGCGCATCGTCGCCGCGAATCGGGCTGCCGTAGCCGATCACCAGCGCCCGCAGCGGCCTCTTGGTGCTGGTCGTGCAGGCAGCGGCGGCGCCTTCTTTGTGAGGGGCTGGCCCGCCAGCGGTGCTATGCGAGCTGTCATCGCCCCGAGACACAGTGGCGCTCATGCGTCGCGCACCAGGCGATCGATGACGGTGCCGGAGGCATCCTTCAGCTCGATGCTCAACGGCATCTGCCCGAACGCATGCGAGGCGCAGGAGAGGCAGGGGTCGTAGCAGCGGATCACCGCCTCGACCCGATTCAGCATGCCCTCGCTGAGCTTGTTGCCATCGACATAGGCATCGGCGACCTGCTTGATGCTGCGATTCATCGCCAGATTGTTGTGGCCGGTGGCGATGATGAGATCGACCCAGGTGATCAGGCCCGCCTCGTCGATCTTGTAGTGGTGCATCAGGGTGCCGCGCGGGGCCTCGGCGACGCCGATGCCCTCGTCGCGGTTGCCGCGCGCATGGGCGCGCACCCGCGTGTCGAGGATGCTCGGGTTCTTGAGCAGCCGTTGCATCATCTCGATCGCGAAGATGATCTCGACCAAGCGCGCGTAATGGTAGTGGAAGCTCGAGCGCACCGGCCCGGAGTCTTCCTGCAGCATGTGGAACTCGGCTAGGGCGACATCGGCGAACGGCGTGCCGCAGCTCTCGGCGTTATTCAGCCGCGCCAGCGGGCCGACCCGATAGATGCCGTTCGGGTAGCCCATCGGTTTGTAGTAGGGGAACTTCATGTAGCTGAAGTCCTCGACCGCCTCGCCGACGATGCGTGGATAATCCGACGGCGGCACCATGTCTTCAACGATGCGTCCCTGGGCGTCCTTGAGGCGCAAGAAGCCGTCGTAGTGCTCGAGCTGGCCCTTGGGCGAGACCAGCGACAGGAACATGGTCTGCATGGTGCCGAAGTGCTCGGCCTCATCCTTGAACTTGGGCACCATGGTCTTGAACAGTGCGTAGGTGTCCTTGGCGATGGTCAGCGCCTCCGGCAGCATGTTCAGCATCGCCTCGCGCTTGTCGCTGTCGAGCGGTTCGTTGACGCCGCCCGGCACCACCCAGGTCGGATGGATCTTCTTGCCGCCGAGCATCTCGATGATGGTCTGGCCGATCTGGCGCAGCTTGATGCCTTGCTTGGCCAGCTCCGGATCCTTGGCCATGACGCCGAAGATGTTGCGTTGGGCCGGGTCGGAATCCCAACCAAGCAGCAAATCGGGCGAGGAGAGATGGAAGAACGACAGCGCGTGCGATTGCAGCAGTTGCGCCAGGTTCATGAGCCGACGCAGCTTCTCGGCGGTGGGCGGGATGGTCACCGCGAGCAGGTCGTCGCAGGCCTTGTTGGAGGCCAGCAGATGGCTGACCGGGCAGATGCCGCAGGTGCGCGCGGTCAGCGCCGGCATCTCGCGGTAGGGGCGGCCCTCGCAGAACTTCTCGAAGCCGCGGAATTGGGTCAGATGGAATTTGGCGTCCTCGACGGCGCCGCTGTCGGCGAGCTGCAGCGAGATGCGGGCATGGCCCTCGATGCGGGTGACCGGGTCGATGCTGATGGTTCGGCTCATGGTCGCTGGGTCCGGGGCATGATGCGTGGATGGGGGAGCACTCGGTGCGCCATTCGACTAGGCGCCGAAGCGCGTGTGACTCAGCGGCTCCGGGGTGCGGCCGGCGATCAATTCGCTCAGCACATAGTGGATGGCATCGGCATTCGGCGGACATCCCGGGACGAAAACGTCGATCGCGACCACCGCATGCACCGGCAGGACCGTCTTGAGCAGTGCCGGGACGCCAACGCTCGGGATCTGCTGGTGGACGTTGACGTTCTCGAGATAAGCACGCTCGTAGACGCTCTCGAGCTTGAACGGATTGCGCATGGCCGGGATGTTGCCGTTGACCGCGCAGTCGCCCAGGCTGATGAGCAGTGTGCAGTGCTCGCGAAAGAGCTTCGCCTTGTGCAGATCTTCCTCGTTGCTGATCGAGCCCTCAATGATGCCGACATCGACCTGATCGGGCAGGGTCTTGGTATCGACGAACGGGCTGTAGACGATGTCGATCTTCTGGACCAGATCAACCAGGCGCTCGTCCATGTCGAGGAAGGACATATGGCAGCCGGAGCAGCCATCGAGCCAGATGGTCGCGACCCGGATCTTGTCGCCAGTGCCTGTACCTGCGGCGGGCTGCGACTGAGCCTGCGGCTGAGACGCTGTCAAGGTCGAGGCGTTGCTGTGGGTGGTCATCGTGCGGACCTCCGTCGGGCCAGAATCGGCAGGAAGTGCTGATCTTTGACCATTTCGCCGACCGAAGTGCCCTGCTTGACCAAGGCACCGGTCGGGCAGACCTGCACGCATTTACCACAGCTCGTGCAGGTGCCGCTCTCGCCCCAGGGTCTGGCAAGATCGGTGATGACCTGGCAGTCGCTGCTGCGGCCCATGATGTCCCAGGTGTGGGCGCCTTCGATCTCGTCGCAGACGCGCACGCAGCGGGTGCAGAGCACACAGCGGTTGTGGTCGACGCGGAACATCTCATGCGTGCTGTCGACCGCGTAGCCGTGATTGCGGTAAGGCATGCGGACATGGTCGACACCACAGGTCGTGGCCAGCCATTGCAGCTCGCAGTGGCCGTTGGAGACGCAGACCGAGCAGACGTGATTACGCTCGGCGAACAGCAGCTCGACCAGCGTGCGCCGATAGCGCTGCAGCTTCTCGGAGGTGGTGGTGACCTCCATGCCCTCGGCGACGCGGGTCGCACAGGCCGCGAGCAGACGGTTTTGACCGGCGACCTCGACCATGCACAGCCGGCAGGCGCCGACTACGGAGAGCCCGTCCATCCAGCACAGGCTTGGGATCGGGATCTTGTTCTCCCGGCACACTTCGATGATGGTTTCGTCTTCGCGCGCCGAGAGATCGTGGCCATCGATCTTCAGCGTGACGACTCGAACACTCGGTTGCGTGGCGATGATGGGCATCGGTCTTACCGTATCAGTCGAGGGTGGGTATGGCGCTGCGTGAGCCTTAGGGCCCGACGATACACGACCTCCGCGACCGGCGCATGTCCGCCCGCTGTCTCTAAAACCCTGCCGTTAGCGCTGTTATGTCCCGAGCAGGCGCCGGCGGCGCTTGGGCGCGCTGGGCTCGGGGCCAATGCGCTGAGTTCGCCCGCCGGCCTTTGCGCCGGCGCACGCCGCGTTCAGCGCTTGCTGAGTTTGTGTTTGATCAGTGCGCCAAACTCGGTGACCGCGAACCAGAGCACGCCGGCCCAGATCATGATCCAAGGCACGCGACGCCAGATCTCTAGCTCGGCCTCGGGCTCTGGCGGGAACATGTACCTCAGCATGATGCCGACCACCATGCCGCCCCAGAACAGGAGGCCGGCAATCGGGATTGGGCGCCCGGCGAGGCGTATTTTGAACGGCTCGACGGTCTCGTGGAAACTCGCATCGACGCTGTTGGCGGCCGCTGGCTCGGCGGGATTGCCGTGCGTGGCGGCGGTTTGGGGGCGCTGCTCGGACGCGCTATCGCGAGGCGCAGGGGCGCTGCTGGCGATGGGGAAACCGCATTGCGGGCAGCTCGGGGCGCGGCCCGAGACCTGGCGACCGCATTCCGGACAATCGATCAAGGCCATGCTTATGAACTCTATACTGTTGTGGCCCGCAGAGCGCGGGTTAGGCATCGCAGTTGATCAGGGCGCGTGCCGTTGCCGATGAGCGGGCAACTTGACGAGAAGCCCTGACAGTCACCGGGTATAAAAGCAAGTCCCCCGCGAGCGTTCAAGACCGGGCTCGATATTCTATTGCGCGGGCTCAAGAATCTCGGTGATATCGCGGCCGCGTTTGCCGTGCGCGCTCAATCAGCCGCGTTGGGCTGGCACTGATCGGCCGCAGCGGACGGGGTGCTGGGGTGGGGCTCGTTGGCGTTGCGCTCGAGTTGCTCGAGAAGCCGGCCGATCGATCGGATCGAGGGCTGGCGCTGCTCGGCGAGGGCGGTGCGGTCGATCGCATCGAGGAGTTCGCGCAAGACCCCTGGGTCACGCGGGCAGCGGCTGAGGAGGTAGCTGATCATCGCGTCGCCGAGGCGCAGTCCGCGCTGCGCGGCGCCGACGCGCAGTAATTCCGCGCGGCCGGCATCGCTCAATGGCTTGAGGTTATAGCTCGGGCCGGCGGCGAGGCGCGAGGAGAGATCGGGCAGCTGCAGGCCGAGGCGGCCGGTCGGCTGGCGTGCGGCTGCGAGCAGCCGTCGTTTGGCATCTCGGGCGCGGTTGTAGAGGTTGAACAGCGCTTGCTCCCAAGCCCGGTTGCCGGCAATGGCCTGCACCGCGTCGAGCAGAATGGCGTCGCGCTGCTCGAGGTCATCGAGGACATCCGGGGTGAGCTGGGGGGTATCCAGTGGCAGGTAGATGACGCTGAACCCGCGCTGGCGGATCTCGCCGGCGGCGCACACCAGCAGGCGTGACTTGCCGCTCGCCGCCGCGCCGTGGATGTAGAGATAGGGCTCGCCGCTGCCATCGGCCCAGTGCCGCACGGCGGCCACCACGGCCGCGTTGCCATGCGCCACAAAACCGTCGAGCCCGCTTGGTTCCGGCTGGCACAGCGCGAGCGGAAGCTGCGGAGGGGGCCGCTCGTGCACCGGGATGTCAGCGCTCGAGAGCCGCTGCCGTGGTGGCAAGACGGCGACCGAGTGCCTGGCAGAGCTGACGCTCGATCTCGGTGAGGGGTTGGTCGTTGTTGATGCCAGCCACGTGCGATGGGCCATAAGGTGTACCGCCGGCCTGGGTGTGGAGCAGGCCGGTCTCGCTGTACGGGAGTCCGACCAGCAGCATGCCGTGGTGCATCAGGGGCAGCATCATCGACAGCAGCGTGGTCTCCTGGCCGCCATGCAGACTGGAGGTGGAGGTGAAGACCCCGGCCGGCTTGCCACTCAGCGTGCCAGCAAGCCAGAGCGGCGAGCTGCCGTCGAGGAAGTACTTCATGGCCGCCGCCATGTTGCCAAAGCGCGTCGGGCTGCCGAGCGCGAGCGCGCTGCAATCGCGCAGATCGGCTTGTTCGGCATAGGGCGCGCCGGCGTCGGGAATCGTGTCCTCGGTGGCCTCGCAGACCGTCGAGACGGGCGCGACGGTGCGTAATCGGGCCTCCATGCCCGCTTCCTCGGAGCCTCGCGCGACCTGGCGCGCCATCTCGGCGGTGGCACCATAACGGCTGTAATAGAGAACGAGCAGGTAAGACATGGTGATCGGTTCTCGTGGATGCGGTTCGACACGGCGGTTCAATCGCGTTTGTGACACCGAGCAGGATAGCATGAGGCTGTCACCTCGCCCCTGCACGTCGTCCATCCCGCTGCCGGGCGGTTCGGACGTTCGCTCGCTGCGTGCTCAGTGTTGGGCCGAGGGCGCCGTGGCGTTGACGACACCGGTGAACAGCCCGCGCGCATCGACCGCATCGAAGCGGTAACCGCGATTGCAGAATTCGCAGGTCACCTCGATCAGCCCGCGCTCGGCGATGAGATCATCAATCTCATCGCGTCCGAGGGCGCGGAGGTTATCGGCAACCCGTGTGCGTGAGCAGTTGCAGCGGAACGCCACCGGCTCGGGCTCGAACAGGCGGATGTGTTCCTCATGGAACAGGCGCCGCAACAGCGCGGGCGCGTCCTGTTGCAGCAGCTCATGCGGCTGCACGGTGTCGGCCAGGATCACGGCCCGGTTCCAGTCGTCCTCGTCCTCGGTGTCGCCGGGCAAGCGCTGTAGCATCATGCCGACCGCGCGCTGGTCATTCACGGCGAGCCAAAAGCGCGATGGCAGTTGCTCGGAGGAGGCGAAGTAGCCCTCGAGGGCGGCGCCGATGCCAGCGCCCTCCAGCGGGACGATGCCTTGGTAACGGTCGCGGTGCTTGGCGTCGATGGTCAGGACTAATTGCCCGTTGCCGAACAGTGCCCGCAGATCGCCGGCCGGGATCTCTCCTTCCCAGCGCGCCAGACCCCTGACCGTGCCCTGGTGGGTGGCCTGGGCAACCAGGGTGCGAATCGGCCCCTCGCCTTGAGCCTGCAAGATCAGCGAGCCCTCGAGCTTGAGCGTGGCGGTGAGCAGCAGCACCGAGACCAGCGCTTCACCGAGCGGTTGCTTCACGCCCGGCGGATAGTGGTGGCGCTCGAGGACGGCTTGCCAGGCGGTGTCGAGTCGAACCAGCTCGCCGCGCACGCGCGAGTGTTCGAAGACGAAGCGGTGCAACGAATCAGTATCGGACGACATACTAGCTCCAGCGGCGATCGAAAGCAGGCGCGATGGCCCATGGTCGGTGGGCTCGGTGATGGGGGTCAGGGGCGTGGCAGGCGTGCCTCGACGCTGGCGGTTTTCCGCGTGAGGCGGCCTAGGGCGCCCTCGCGGATATCGAGCTTGACCGTGGCATAGACGCGTTCGCAGCCGGCGGCGGCAAGCACCGCGTGCGCCTGCTCGATCAGCGATAACGCCTCGCCGAGCTGTTCGGTCTCGAACAGGGTTCCCATGGCGGTCAGTTGATAGGGGTGGCCGCTGCCCGCGATCAATGCCACCACGGACGCGACATAGCCGCTCAGGTGCTCGCCTTGGCCGATGGGGAAGATGCTGAGATCAGCGAGAACAGACATGAACAGGCCTCCGGGGTTAAGCTAAGCGGGTCTTCGCCGCTCCTTGCTGTCTCGCGCTCGCTCATCGATGACTACCAACCCAACGCCAGATTTCACGCCCGGTGCCGATCCCGACTGGGACAGCCCGCTGAACTTCAAGCTCACGCCGGAGCTCATCGCGCATGCGTTGATGGAGACGGCCTCCGCCGTACACACGGGATGGGAGAGCTGCGTCGACGAAGAGGCCATCCTGTCACAGATTGCGGCGATGGACGAGACGGGCGATAAGAGTATCCGCCTCATCGAGCAGGAATTCGTCGATGAGCAGGATAACACCGCAGTCTGGCATGATTGGGCCCTCGAAGTGCGGGTGGGGGCGGTGTTCATCCTGGCGCATTGGCAGGCGCGCTCGAATGCTCCGGCGGTGGATTGGGAATGGTCGGCCGCCGCAGCCGAGCGTGCGTTCGAGCGCGCCTGCGTGCTGCTCGGTCGGCGTGCGCGCCGGGGTCTGGTCGTCGAGGAGCCGCTGCGGCCCGAGCTGCCGCCGCGCTCAAGCCGTCACTGAGTTCAGTCGCTGCTCAAAGGCGAGCCTGTCCGCATCCGAGCAAAGAGGTTCGGCACCAAATAGGATCACCAATCTAACCTGGGGGAATGAATGAAATTTCATATCGATGTCGAGGTGTCGCCGCTCGAGCTGCGCCAACTCATGGGGCTGCCGGATCTCGAGGGGCTGCAACAGCGCATGCTGGATGACATTCAGGCGCGGATCGAGCAGGGCGCCGAAGGCTATGATCCGATGGAGCTGATGCAGCCTTACCTCAAAACCAGCCTCGCCGGGATGGACATGATGCAGCGATTATTCGCTGCCGGCATGGGCGCGGCGGCGGGCCAGGCGCGCAAGGATGACGCCTAGCCGCCGTTGAGCGATACCCGCTCAGTAACCGCCTTTGCGATGAACCTCGGGCAGGCCGGCGATCTTGGTGCCTTGCTTGGTCGGCGCCAGCGGGAAGAGCAGGTAGACCTCCTTGCTGCTCGGCTTACTGCCCCATTTCTTTCCCATGTCCTTGAGTAGCGCCCGTTCCATGGGTTGGTTCTGGTTATTATTGAGATATTCATCGCGCAGATAGTTGATGACATCCCAGTGGCGTTCGGTCAGCTCGATACCCTCGCTATCGGCTACCGCCTTGGCGACATCCTCGTCCCAGTCGAGCGGGTTGACCAGGAACCCGGACTCGGTGGTCTCGATGCTCTTGCCGTTTACTTCGATCGCCATGTCGAATGCTCCTCTTGTCGTTCAATGCCGCCACGCCTTAGGTCGGCGGTCTAGGGTTGATCAATCGTGGGCGCGCGGTCGTTTGGGACCGGCGCTCGCCGATGAAAACCCGCGAATATTAGTCAATTGTTGTGAAGACGTCACCTGTGCGCGTGCGGCGCGTGTGGCTTGGTCAGCTGGCGGCCTTGGCGACCGCTTCAATTCCCTTATGCGGCAGAAAGATCCCACAGCCCATGGTCTGGTGAGCGCCGATGCCCTGTTGCTGTAGCGCGATGGCGTCATCAAGGCTGAGTTCGGCGAGCATCAGGCTGCGGGTCGGCACAGGGCCGGCGGGGGTGCTCAGGGAGAGAGCCTTGCCGCACAGGGCCTTGCGGAGCTTGATGCCGCGCTGCGCGAGTTCGCCGGCGATTCGGCGCAGGAATGGATCCTCGTCCTCGTCGGCATGGGTGACGACGTAGCGGGCAAAGAGGGTCCTCTCCGCGCTGAGCGGGCGCTCCTTGGCGCGACCGAGGGTGAGGCTCGAGCCTCCTCCGAGGTCGAGGGTGCGCCCTTCGAGCGCGGCCTGCAGCGCCTCCATGCGCGCGCGCGGGATGCGGATGCCAAGCTTGGTGCGGCGCGAGGGCAGCAGATGCTGCTCGCGCCCGTGCGCGGGCCGTTCCCAGCCGTTTTGCGAGCCTGCGACATGGATCGTATGAATGGCCGCCCGTGGCTCGTCGGCAAGCCAGGAGACGGCGCCGATCAGGGCCTCGGAGAGCGTGTGCGCATGATCCACGGGTAGCGATTTGCACCGTTGCAAGGGGAACATGAGGTCGATGACATCATCGGGAACCCGGGGCTGGGGCTCCGACTCGGATTCTTGCCAGAACATGGATCTGTCTCAGTTGACGGGGAGTTTGCCTTGCAGCGCGTCGCGATCGAACCACCACTCGTCTTGCACGAGCACGTCGACCACATTGCGCAGCCGCACGAGGAATTTCTCGGGCTCGCGCAGTTCCAGCCGATCGCGCCAGCGATCGAAGGCCTCTTGCGATTCGACTCCGCTATGGCGGCGCGCGACATCGGCGAGGATCTGCGAGGCGAAGAAACGCAAGTTCTCACGTTGCACACCCTCGGCGCGCACATCGGCGAGAAACAACGCGGTGGTCGCGGCGACGGCGGCACCATCGGCGTCGTCGGGCGTCTCGTCGATCACGTGCGACAGGAGTTCGATCGAGAGTTCGACATCGATGGGGTAGGTGACCGCGAGCCAGATGCCCTGGCCAAGGGCGCTGAGCGATTGCACTTGCTCGGCGCGGAATAGGACATCGCAGCTATCGGCCGCAGACTCGAAGGCCTCGCTGGCAATGAACGCCTCGAAGGCCTCGCGCGCCAGCGGCCAAGCCTCTTCACCGCGACCCAGCCCGACGAGGGTTCGGGCCTGTTGCAGTTGCAGCTCGGCGAGCTGCACGCGATCGGCCCCCATGCGCCGCAGTGTGGCGTATTGCTCCTCCAAGGCTAGGAGGTGCGATTCCAGGGCCGCTTCTTCGGCGGCGCGATTGGCGATCGAGTCGGCGGCGGTGTCTGCCAAATGGGTCCGCGTGATGTCAAAATGCTTCATGGCAACTGCTCTCGTCGCCGCGTCAGCCACGGCGCTGTCCTCTTGTATGAATGTCTGCCTGATTCCGCGACCACCGTGCAACCGGATCGGACGCGCATTGACGCTCAACGCACAAGACCGCTGAATGCAGCCTCAAGTCGATCTTCCCAGTCGTCCGGCGTGTCGGAAAACGGTGGCTTGACGTCGATGCGGAAGAAGCGTTCGCCGTGCCGCGCAACCTCCTGAATCGCGGGGATCAGGTCCTCGAAGCGCTCGATCTCTTTGTTGGAGACGAGGATATCGCTGAGCTTGAGCATGCGGTCTGAACCTCTTCTGGCTGGAAGTACGCCGATTGATCCGGCGTCAAGCGCACGGCTGTGCTGGTTGCTGTGCGGGTCACTGTCGTCTCGAGCAGGTAAAGCCGCAACGGCATAAAAACAACTCGGCATCACATCGATGGGCTGGCGCGCGGAGGTGGGACACTGTGCGGCGGGGCCTGGGGGATGCGGGAGGTGCGGGGGCGTGGCGGGGTGATTCAGGCAGCCTGAATAAGTTATTGGAATATTAGGATATGTTGACATAGGAGGGGCGGAGGCTTATGCTCTGAGCCCCATGATCGGCGCCAAGACCCTGTACTAGGTTGCTGATCGAAAAAGAGAAAAAGTGTGGCTGTCAACTATCCCCAAGGAGATATGAGAGGGTTGACCCTCTCTCCCTAAGGTGCGGTTTCCGGCTGGGCCTGTCGCCCCGTATAGTGCAGCTCCGTGGCACGCGGCGCCGCGAAAGAATCCGAATGCGATCTGTGTCTTACCACGACGTTTCTCGATAGGAGAGATAGCGACATGGCCCTCGACAAGCACCAAACTCCGATGCTCGACCAACTTGAGGACGGTCCCTGGCCGAGCTTCATCTCGGGCATCAAGCGTCTTCGCGACGAGCACGGCGACGAGCGCATCAATGCGCTGACGAACGACCTGCTCGGTCAGCTCGAGCACTCCTACGAGACCCGTAAGGGTTACTGGAAGGGCGGTACCGTCTCGGTCTATGGCTATGGCGGCGGCATCATTCCGCGCTTCTCCGAGGTCGGTAAGGCCTTCCCGAAATCCAGAGAATTCCACACCCTGCGCGTACAACCGCCGGCGGGTAACCACTACAGCACCGCGATGCTGCGCCAGCTCGCCGACAGCTGGGAGAAGCATGGCTCGGGCCTGGTGACCTTCCACGGCCAGACCGGCAACATCATGTTCATCGGTGCCGACACCAATGCCACGCAGCATTTCTTCGATGAGATCAACGAATACGGCTGGGACCTCGGCGGCGCTGGCCCCTGCGTGCGCACCGCGATGTCCTGTGTCGGCGCGGCGCGCTGCGAGATGTCTTGCACCAATGAGCTGAAGGCGCACCGCGCGTTGGTCAACAACTTCGTCGACGATGTCCATCGCCCAGCACTGCCCTATAAGTTCAAGTTCAAGGTCTCGGGCTGCGCGAACGACTGCCAGAACGCCATCGAGCGCTCGGACTTCGCCGTGCTCGGCACCTGGCGCGATGACATGAAGGTCGACCAGGACGAGGTCAAGGCCTACGTTCAGGCCAAGGGCCGCCAGTACATCATCGATAACGTCATCACCCGCTGTCCAACGCAAGCGCTGTCGCTGAACGACGACGATAGCCTGGTGGTGAATAACCGCGACTGCGTGCGCTGCATGCACTGTCTGAACGTGATGCCGAAGGCGCTGCATCCCGGCGACGACAAGGGCGTGACCATCCTCATCGGCGGCAAGCGCACGCTCAAGATCGGCGACCTGATGGGCACCGTCATCGTGCCCTTCCGCAAGCTCGACACCGCCGAAGATTACGAGGAAATGGTCGAGATGGCGGAGAACATCATCGACTTCTGGGCCGAGAATGGTCTTGAGCACGAGCGCTGCGGTGAGATGATCGAGCGCATCGGGCTGGCCAACTTCCTCGACGGCATCGGCATCGAGCCTGACCCGAACATGCTGAGCCATCCGCGCCAAAGCTCCTACGTCCGCATGGACGGCTGGGACGAGGCCGCAGAGCAGTGGTTCGAGCGCCAGGCCGAGAAGGCCGCCGGCTAAAAGGGTCGTCCCAGATCGGCTGTGGACACCGGCAGAGAGCGCTGCAAGCGCCTGCCGGTGCCGGCTTCGCCGACTTCGATCAGCACCTAACTGTTTACTGATTTACTGGAGAGTTGCCGATGGCTAAAGACATGCGCGAGCCCATCGAGTCTGGTTGCCCCGACCCGTGGCAGTACCTGCATCCAACGATGCGCAAGAACTTCGGCCAGTGGAAGTATCACGAGCATCCCCGTCCGGGCGTGTTGCGCCACGTCGCCTACAGCGGCGACGAGATCTGGACCGTGCGCGCGGGCACCCAGCGTATCCTCGATGTCTTCACGCTGCGTAAGCTCTGCGACATCGGTGACGAGTTCGCCGATGGCTATGTCCACTTCACGCTGCGCTCGAACATCGAGTACATGGTGACCGAGGAGTCGCGCGTGGCGCCGCTGATCCAGGCGCTGGAAGAGGCCGGTTTCATCGTGGGCGGTACCCAGAACTCGGTGGCCATGATCTCGCACACCCAGGGCTGGCTGCACTGCGACATCCCCGGCACCGACGCCTCCGGCGTGGTCAAGTCGATGATGGACGAACTCATCGACGAGTTCCGCAACGCCAACATGCCCAACCGCGTCCACCTCACCACCTCCTGCTGCCAGATCAACTGCGGCGGTCAAGGTGACATCGCCATCAACATCCAGCACACCAAACCGCCGAGGATCAACCACGACCTGGTGGCCAATGTCTGCGAGCGCCCGAGCGTCGTTGCCCGCTGCCCGGTCGCCGCCATCCGTCCGGCCATGGTCAACGGCAAGCCTTCGCTCGAGGTCGACGAGCGTAAGTGCATCTGCTGCGGCGCCTGCTATCCGCCGTGTCCGCCGATGCAGATCAACGACGCCGAGCACTCGAAGCTGGCAATCTGGGTCGGCGGTAACCACTCCAACGCCCGCGGTAAGCCGACCTTCCAGAAGCTGGTCGCCGCCGGTATCCCGAACAACCCACCGCGCTGGCCCGAGGCGACCGCAATCGTCAAGCGCATCCTCAAGGCCTACAAGGAAGGCGCGCGGGATTGGGAGCGTGTCAACGAGTGGATCGAGCGCATCGGCTGGCCGCGCTTCTTCGAGGAAGTCGAGCTGCCGTTCACCAAGTACCACATCGATACCTGGCGCGGCTCCCGTGCCAGCTTCAACGCCTCTTCCTACATCCGCTTCTAAGTCGCGGATTTGGAGCCCACACCAGCGAGGTCGCAATGAAGTTCGCAATCCAGGTCAATGAAGGACCCTACCAGCACCAGGCTGCCGATTCGGCGTATTTCTTCGCCAAGGCAGCGCTTGAGAAGGGACACGAGATCTTTCGGGTCTTCTTCTACCACGATGGCGTCAACAACTCGACGCGGCTAGCCAAGCCGCCGCAGGATGATCGCAACGTCGTCGAGCGCTGGGCCGAGCTTGCCGAACAACATGATCTCGATATGGTCGTCTGCGTCGCCGCTGCTCAGCGGCGCGGCGTGGTCGACGAGGGGGAGGCGCAACGCAACGGCAAGGATGCCACGAACATCCATCCTCGGTTTCGCATCTCCGGTCTCGGCCAGCTGGTCGAGGCGGCGATCCAGTCCGACCGACTCGTCGTCTTCGGCGACTGATCAGCGATCCGGAAGCAGAAACCAGGGGAATGCACCATGTCTGAAACCATCAAGAACTTTCTCTATCTGAACCGCAAGGCGCCCTACGGCACGATTTACGCCTGGGAATCGCTCGAGGTGGTGCTGATCGGGGCTGCGTTCGATCAGGATGTCAGCCTAGCGTTCGTCGATGACGGCGTCTTCCAGCTCACCAAGAATCAGAACACCTCGGCAGTCGGCATGAAGAATTTCTCGCCGACCTACGCGGCGCTCGGTGACTACGAGGTCAAGAAGGTCTTCGTCGAGAAGGAGTCGCTCGAGGAGCGAGGTCTCTCGCTGGACGATCTCCAGCACCTGACCTGGGAAGACGAGGATGAGGATTGGGCCGAGAAAGACTCGATCCACCTCGTTACCCGCGCCGAGATGGCGGCTATCATGGACGGCGCCGACGTCGTCTTCAGCTTCTGAGATCGAGCGAACATCCGAGGAACACGATGAGCACATTGCACACCGTCAATAAGTCGCCGTTCGAGAAGACGTCGTTGGCCGCCTGCCTTGAGCATGTGAGTGCCGGCGCCGCCGTCCTGCTGATCGAGGACGGCGTTTACGCGGCACTGACGCGAACCAGCGTCGAAGGGCAGGTCAAGGGCGCCCTCGACAACGTCAAGGTCTACGCCCTCGGCCCCGACCTTCAGGCTCGCGGCCTGTCCGAGGAGCGCGTCATCCCTGGAATCAGCGTCGTGGACTATGCCGGCTTCGTGGATCTTGCTGCGGAGCACGACAAGGTCCAGGCCTGGTTGTAATTTTTTCCCTTTTCCCTGCTTAGGAGAGTATCGATGCCAATCGAAGTAGATGGTAAGACGTTCGAGACCGACGAAGAAGGCTACCTGGCCAACATCAACGACTGGGAGCCCGGCGTCGCCACGGTCATGTCGAAGGAAGATGACCTTGAGCTGACCGACGAGCATTGGGACATCATCAACTACCTGCGCGAATACTACGAGGAGTATCAGATCGCTCCTGCGGTGCGCGTGCTGACCAAGGCCGTCGGCAAGAAGTTCGGCAAGGACAAGGGCAACAGCAAGTATCTGTATGGCCTGTTCCCCTACGGCCCCGCCAAGCAGGCGTGCCGCTACGCGGGTCTGCCGAAGCCGACCGGCTGCGTCTAACAGGCCGCTCGACCGGGCCAGCCCTAGGCTGGCCGGCTGTCTCGGGCTTCCAGCGAGCCCGAGCGCCTCGTCGGCGGCGGCTGAGACGCTGTCGACTCAAAAACGCTCAAACGATCGCGTGCCACTCGGTGCGTTCGATCAGAGTAGATCGCCATTGGGCCAACGCCACTGAGGTAGCGGAAACATGTCGTTTCTGTCGGATGTTTACGCCGGTCTGTTTTACTTCGCGGTCTTCGTGCTGGTTGCTGGGTTGGCCAATAAGGTCATCCAATATGCGCGCACGCCTGCCCCGCTGAAGATCCCGACCACCCCAGCGCCAACAACGAAGACGGGCGTGGCCCTTCGTATGACGCGCGAGGTGGTGTTCTTCGAGAGCCTGTTCCGTGGCAGCAAATGGACCTGGATCTTTGGCTGGATGTTTCACTTCGGCCTCTTCCTGGTCACCCTGCGCCATCTGCGCTATTTCCTCGATCCGGTGCCCGTGCCGATCCAAATGATCCAGCCCTTCGGTATCTATGGTGGGATCGCCATGGTGATTGGTCTCGCCGGGCTGTGGGTTCGCCGATTCTTTGTTGATCGGGTGCGCTATATCACCGCGCTCTCCGATCATTTGATCCTGGTGCTGCTGATTGCCATCGGCTTCTCGGGCCTGCTGATGCGCTTCGTGGTGCATACCGATGTGATGCGCGTGAAGCAATTCTTCCAGGGGCTCTATGTCGGCCAGGTGCAGACGCTGCCAGCCGATCCGGTCCTGCTGATGCATCTCTTACTGGTTGCGCTGCTGATGATCATCTTTCCATACAGCAAGCTCCTGCATGCGCCGGGACTCTTCTTCAGCCCCTCACGCAACCAGGTCGACAATCCCCGCGAACAGCGCCACATCGCGCCTTGGGCGCGGCGCATGGAGCAGGACTGAGCGGCGCCGCCGCTCACTGCGTTCTGTGATCCTGGTTGGCGACGTTCTGACACGAGGTTGAATCATGGCGAAGGCCGACTTCCAAGTCCCCGTACTCAAGCAGTACCCCGAGATCCCGGAGATCGAGCCGGGCGTCATGGCGCATTCGAGCCCGTTCAAATCGAAGCCGCAGTTCCAGGCCGAACTCGGCTTCCCGGGCGAGCTGGTCGATGACTGGCAGACGAAGGCGATCGACAAGATGGGCGACCTGCTCGGGCGCTATCGCTCGCTGCGTGTCTATCTCGATTCCTGCGTCAAATGTGGCTCCTGTACCGACAAGTGCCATTATTACCTTGGTACCCACGACCCGAAGAACATGCCGGTGGCGCGCCAGGATCTGATGCGCAAGGTCTATCGCCGCCACTTCACGCTCGCTGGTCGCCTATTCCCGAAGCTGGTCGGCGCCGAGGAACTCACCGAGGACGTGCTCGGTGATTGGTACAGCTATTTCCATCAGTGCTCTCAGTGTCGACGTTGCTCGGTGTTCTGCCCCTATGGTATCGACACCGCCGAGATCTCCATGGCCGCGCGCGAGATCATGGACCATATCGGCGTTGGCCAGAAGTACTGCAACGAGATCATCGGCAAGGTCTACAAGATCGGTAACAACCTGGGCCTGCCGGGGCCGGCGTTGGCGGATACGCTCGAAGGCTTGGAAGAAGATGTCTTCGACGAGACTGGTGTCGAGGTCAAGTACCCCCTCGATCAGGAAGGCGCCGATATCCTACTGGTCACGCCGTCGGCCGATTTCTTCGCCGAGCCACACGTCGATGGATTGATCGGCTACGGCAAGGTGTTCCACGAGGCCGGTGCCAGCTGGACGCTGAGCAGTTACGCCTCGGAGGCCGCCAACTTCGGCATGTTCATCGGCTCCTACGAGAACATGCGCCGGGTCGCGCTGCGTATCCGCGAGGCCGCGATCAAGCTCAAGGTCAAGCGCATCGTCTTCGGTGAATGTGGTCATGCCTGGCGCGTGGCCTATAGCTTTTTGAATACGCTCGCCGGCCCCTGGGATTTCCTCGATCAGCGCTACCCGATCCCGCAGCACATCTGCGAGTACACCCATGGCCTGATTCAGGAAGGCAAGCTGAATCTGGATAAGAGCCGCAACGATGACATGGTGCTGACCTATCACGATTCCTGCAACGTGGCGCGTGCCTCACGCATGGGTGACCGGCCCGGCGGTCAGTTCGATATCCCGCGCGCGATCATCCGCGCGACCTGCAATAACTTCTATGACATGGACGAGGAAACCATCCGTGATCGCACCTTCTGCTGCGGCGGCGGTGGTGGCCTGCTCACCGACGATCTCATGGAGATCCGGGTCAAGGGGGCGCAACCGCGTGTCGAGGCCCTGAATAACGTCATGCAAGAAAAGGGCGTGACGCACATGGCCGCGATCTGCGCCATCTGCAAGAGCCAATTTACCAAGGTCCTGCCTTATTACGGGATGGACCTGGATCAGATCGTGAGCGTCCATCAGCTGGTCTCGAATGCATTGGTGTTGACTGGCGAGGAGACCGACGACGAAGACGAGGCTGCCGATGAGGCTGCCTGAGCGGATGCGGCATCTCGCATCCGCCCGACCATGAGCGACTGTAGCGACGACGAGCTTCGGGTGCGCTAAGCGCAGCCAGCGCCGGTGGCCGATCAAGGGCCTCAGCTCGACCTCGACTCTTCTTAGGAGCGTTATCGATGGCAACTTCCACTGACGAAATGACAACCCTTTCCTGGCGCCGCTTCGAGGATGGCGACAATGTGTGGGACAACCTCACCGAACAGATCTTCGTTCAGGATACGTCTCACAAATGTCCCACCTATGTGCACAAGACGCCGCCCTGTCAGGGGAGCTGCCCATCCGGTGAAGACATCCGCGGTTGGCTGCAGATCGTGCGCGGCCTCGAGCAGCCGCCCGAGGGCATGACTTGGCAGGAATATGCCTTCCGTCGCTCCACGGATGCGAATCCGTTCCCGTCGATGATGGGCCGCGTGTGCCCGGCCCCCTGTCAGGACGGCTGTAACCGCAACGAGGTCGAGGACTTCGTCGGCATCAATGCGGTCGAGCAATTCATCGGCGATAACGCGACGGCGAATGGCTATAAATTCGAGTCGGCACCGGTCGACACCGGCAAGCGCGTCGCCATCATCGGTGGTGGTCCGGCCGGTTTGGCCGCAGCCTATCAGCTGCGTCGCAAGGGCCACGCGGCGACCATCTTCGAGGCCAACAGCGAACTCGGCGGCATGTTCCGCTACGGCATCCCCGGCTATCGCGTGCCGCGCGATGCGCTCGATGCCGAGATCAACCGCATCCTCGACATGGGCCAGATCGAACTCAAGATGGGCACCAAGGTCGGCGTCGACATCAGCGTCGAGCAGCTCGAGCAGGACTATGACGCCATCCTCTGGGCGATCGGCTGTCAGTCTGGCCGCGGCCTGCCGGTGCCGGGCTGGGAAGGCACCCCGAACTGCGTCTCCGGTGTCGCCTTCCTGAAGGCCTTCAACGAGGGTCGCATGAAGGTCACCACTGACAAAGTGGTCTGCGTTGGCGGTGGCGATACCTCGATCGACGTCGTCTCGGTGGCGCGGCGTCTCGGCCACATCACCACATCCAACAAGCGTGACCTGCCCGAGAGCGTGATCCACGACGGCTACGTCGCCCATGATACGGCGATGACAGCCGCCGCCGAGGGTGCGGAAGTCACGCTCACCTCGCTGTTCACGCGCGATAAAATGACCGCCTCCGAGCATGAGGTCCACGACGCATTGCACGAAGGCGTGACCGTGCTCGACGGCGTGATGCCGGTCGAGGTCATCAAGGACGACAACGGCCGTGCGGTCGGGCTGAAGGTCGCCGATTGCGAGATGAAGGACGGCCGGCCAACGCCGGTGGAAGGCACCGAGCGCGTGCTCGAGGCGGATCTGATCGTCGCCGCGATCGGGCAGGGCGGTGAGCTGACCGGGCTCGAAGATCTGGATAACGGGCGTGGCCTGATGAACAGCGATAAGTTCTATCAGGTGCCCGATAAACCGGGGCACTTCGTCGCGGGCGACATCATTCGTCCGCATCTGCTCACCACCGCCATCGGCCAGGCCTGGATCGCGGTCGAGTCGATCGATGAGTACGTCAACAAGGCCGAGCATAAGCGCCGCCCCAAGGTCGATGTGCATCACTTCGATCTGCTCGCCAAGCTCAACGAGGCGAAGCTCGCTCCGGAGCCGTTCAAGGTCGAGGCCAGCGGCGATCTGCGCGGCACCTCGCAGGCGAAGTATGCCATCCACAACTACGAGGACCGCTCGGGGGCCGAGGTCATCCCGCATGACGAACTCTTCCTCGGTCACTTCAAGTACGAGCCGCGCATCCTGCGTAAGGAAGAGGTGCCCAGTGCCGATGAGGTGCTTGGCCACTTCAAGGAGCGTGTCATCGGCTACAGCGATGAGGATGCGGTCAACGAGGCCAAGCGCTGCATGAGCTGCGGCATGTGCTTCGAGTGCGACAACTGCGTGATCTACTGCCCGCAGGATGCCGTGTTCCGCGTCAACAAAACCGAGAGCACGACGGGCCGCTATGTCGACACCGATTACGACAAGTGCATCGGCTGCCACATTTGCGCCGATGTTTGCCCGACCGGCTACATCAAGATGGGCCTCGGTGAATAAACAATCCGCAACCATGCAGGGGGCGTCGATGGCAACGGTCATGACGAAAGGCGTCCTCCTCGCGCCACTGGTCGCCGCCCTTGGGATGGGGGCGGTCGCCCAAGCCGAGGAGGTCGGGGATTTTGTGTTGCCGAGTTCAAAGGCGGCATCGCTCGCGAATTGCGTTGAGCCGACCGAATACATGCGGCGCAACCACTTCGAGCTGATCCGTCATCAACGCGACCAGACCGTCTACGGCGGTATCCGTGGCAGCGATCATGGTATTTCCGGCTGTGTCTCATGCCACGTTGGCTATGACGACGCCGGCTCACCGGTCGAGATCGATGCGAACGGGCAATTCTGCCGAAGCTGCCACGACTATGCGGCGGTCCAGATCAACTGCTTCGACTGCCATGCAACCGTTCCCCAGGGTGAAGCTTGGAACCACGAGGTTGCCGCAGCGCATGCGCACCTGACCGGGACCGCTAAAATCGGGCCAACGACCGCCGAGCGATAAGGCAGTTAGCGAGGCGAGGCAATCGTTACGATGAATCACGAAACCGAATCGATGAATCAAGGCCGCCGAGACTTCCTCGGCGCTGCCGCCGGTGTGACTGCGGCTGCGGTTGCACCTGGCGTGTTTCTTCACACCCCCGTGGCCAACGCCGCGACGCGCACCGAGCGAGTGACGGATGTGCACCGCTGGGGTCTCCTCGTGGACACCAGCAAGTGTGCCAATGGCTGCACCGCCTGTGTCGACGCCTGCGATACCGAAAACGGCCTGAACCTGCAGTCCAAGCCGCTCGGCGAGGACAAGCTCAAGTGGCAGAACCAGCGTGCGGTCTGGATACGGAAGGTCAAGCTGCAGGACAATCTGACCGGGCATGCGACCAACCTGCCGCTCATGTGCCAGCATTGCGAGAATCCGCCTTGCGTGGATGTCTGCCCGACCGGCGCCTCGTTCAAGCGCGCGGATGGCATCGTGTTGGTCGATCGCCACATCTGTATCGGCTGTCGTTACTGCATGATGGCCTGCCCGTACAAGGCGCGCTCATTCATTCACGAGCAGGTCGATCAAAAGCTTACCCGTGCACCGCGCGGTAAGGGTTGCGTCGAGAGCTGTACGCTCTGCGTCCATCGGCTCGACGCCGGTGATCGCTCGACGGCCTGCGCCGATGCATGCTCCGCCGAAGGGCATCAAGCCCTCATCTTCGGTGATCTGAAGGATCCGTCCGGGCCGCTACGTCAGGCGCTGGCCAAGATGCCGACGCGGCAAATCCGGCAGGATCTGGGGCTGAATACCGGTGTGCGCTACGCTGGAATCTGATCAGTCATCGTTGGCGCCCACCGCACCACGCTAGAGAAGTCAGCATGAAAAGAATCGTCTATCGGGAATGGCTGGTTCAGCCTCGGCGCTACTGGGGGTTGCTCGCGATCCTCGCCTCCGTGGTGGCGGTCGGCGGATTGTCGGCGCTCTACATGGAGCACCATGGTCACTGGGTGACCGGGATGACCAACTCCGTGGTCTGGGGCATGCCGCATGTGTTCGCCGTCTTCTTGATCATCTCGGCCTCCGGGGCGTTGAACGTGGCCTCGATCGGCACCGTCTTCGAGAAAAAGGCGTATAAACCGCTTGGGCGACTGTCGGGGCTGTTGGCGGTGGCGCTGCTGGTCGGCGGCCTGCTCGTCTTGGTACTCGATCTCGGGCGGCCCGATCGGCTGTTGGTGGCGATGACGACGTACAATTTCAGCTCGATCTTCGCCTGGAATATCTTCCTCTATTCCGGCTTCGCGGCGATCGCGATCGGCTATCTCTGGACCATGGCCGAGCGCAAGGGCAATCATCTGCAGAAGCCGGTCGGCACCTTCGCCTTTCTCTGGCGCCTGGCGCTGACGACTGGTACGGGCTCGATCTTTGGCTTTCTGGTCGGACGCGAGGCCTACGATGCCGCGATTCTGGCGCCGATGTTTGTCGTCATGTCGTTCGCCTATGGGCTGGCGGTCTACATGCTGGTGCTGTTCTATACCTTTGATGCCGATGGCCGACCGATCGGTCCGGCAATGCTCAAGCGCTTGCGCAATCTGCTCGCGCTCTTCGTCGCCGCGATCCTGTACTTCACGTTGGTCTATCACCTGACTAAGCTCTACGGTGCCAAGCATAGCGATATCGAAGCCTTCATCCTGATTAGTGGCGGTCTCTACAGCGCCATGTTCTGGGTCGGCTGGATCTTGATCGGGGGCTTGCTGCCGCTCGGGATCATCTACCATCCCGAACTCAATCAACGGCGCGACTGGATCACGGCGGCCTGTGCCCTCGTCATCGTCGGTGGATTTGCCGCCATGTATGTGATCATCGTCGGCAGCCAAGCCTATCCACAGGAGATGTTCCCTGGGTACAACGTCATCCAATTCGGTGCGCCGGGCGATGTCGGCGGCCGGGTTGCTCCCTATTCGCCCAGCCTGCCCGAATTCCTACTTGGCATCGGCGGCGTCGGTATCGCGCTCTTGATCACCGCTGTCGGCGTGCGGGTGCTGCAATTCCTGCCCGAGTCACTCTCCGACCGTGATATCGATCCGCACGCGAGCGCGCGCCCGGCAGCCTAGGCCCCGCAGCCCCATTACGGCAGCAGCCCCATACGGCGGCCCCAACAGCCTAAGCGCGGCTCGCGTCCCAACGCGGGCATCCAGGCATGAACCGCGCGGCGCCATGACGAATCGACGGCTGGGTCGGATGACAAACCTATGGCGCATCTCTATCTCTCGGCGTCGCAAAAGTCTTCCGGGAAGACCACGCTGAGCATTGGACTGATCCGCGCGTTCCATCGGCGCGGTCAGACCGTGCAGCCGTTCAAGAAAGGTCCCGACTACATCGACCCGCTGTGGCTGGCGCGCGCAGCGGGTGGGCGTGCTTGTCACAATCTCGACTACCACACCATGCCGGTCGAGGAGATCTGCGACGATTTCGCGCGCCTGCTGCAAACCTCGACATCGGGTTCGACACAGGGCTTGACAACGGGTTCGACATTGGGCCTGATCGAGGGCAACGTCGGCCTTTTCGATAGCATCCACGTCAACGGCGCGGGCTCTAATGCCGAGCTGGCCAAGCTACTCGGCGCGCCCTTGGTGCTGGTGATCAATGCCCAGGGGATGGGGCGGGGGATCGCGCCTCTCTTGCTCGGCTATCAGGCGTTTGATCCGGACCTGTGGATCGGCGGCGTGATCCTGAACAAGGTTGGGGGATCGCGCCATGAGGCCAATCTGCGGCGAGTGATCGAGCATTACACCGATCTTCCGGTCCTCGGGGCGGTGCCGCGCTCGGCTGAGCTGGCGATCGAGGAGCGGCACCTTGGGCTGATCCCGAGCAATGAAGCGATGGCGGTGGAGGCGACGATCGAGGCGATTCACCGCGCGGTGGTGGAGACGGTCGATGTCGACCGGGTGCTGGGGATCGCCGCGCGCGCGCCAGCGCCGGCCGGGGGTGCCTCGTCGACGCCGCTGGCGCCGTCGAGCCAGCTTGAACGCATGCCCTCCGGCGAGACGCCGGTGCGTATCGGCATAGCCCAGGATGAGGTCTTTGGCTTCTATTATCCCGATGACCTCGCGAGCCTGGAGCGAGCCGGAGCGGAACTCGTGCCGTTCAGTCCCCTCGTCGATGCGAGTCTGCCCGCTGTCGATGGCCTGATCCTTGGGGGCGGCTTTCCAGAGTCGCGCATGGCCGAACTCGAAGCGAATCGATCGATGCGCGCATCGATTGCCGCCTTCATTGCCGACGGGGGCGTTACCTACGCCGAATGCGGCGGCCTGATGTATCTCTGCGAGCGCCTACACTGGGGCGACCAGTCGCGGGCGATGTGCGGCGTACTCGGTGCCGATGTGGCCATGCATGACCGCCCTCAAGGACGGGGCTATGTGCGTTTGCGTGAAACTGACGCCTTTCCTTGGCCGCGCGCGTCCGCCGATGCGGCGGACATTTGCGCCCATGAATTTCATCATTCCGCCATCGTCGAGGCATGCCCCGATTGGCGTTATGCCTTCGATGTCCTGCGCGGCACCGGCATCGATGGGCGCCATGACGGTATCATTCACCAGAATCTCCTGGCGAGCTATGCGCACTTACGCGCTGTCGGCGCGGTGAACTGGACCGGGCGTTTCATCAAGCGGATCAGGTCGCTGCAGTAGCGGTCACCACCGCTGCGGCCGAAACCGAAGGCGCCGCACAGCGCGGGGGCTAGCGTTCGCATCAGGGGCGCGACCGAGGTAACGAGATAGGAAGAGGGCTTATGTTCAAATTGACGACAGCGGCCGCTGAGCAGGTCTTGAAGGCAGCGAAAGCAGGGGGCACCGAAGGCCTGTCGCTGCGGCTCGCGGCGAGCCAACAGGCCGATGGCAGCATCGACTATCGCATGGGATTCGATGCCCCGACGGAAGAGGATATTCGCTTCCAGAGCGAAGGCGTGGACATCGTGATGACCCCCGAGGACGTACCGCTGCTCGACGAAACCGTGATGGATTTCGTCGAGATCGAATCTGGCCAGCCACACTTCATCTTCCTGAACCCGAAGGACCCGAGTTATCAACCACCGGCCGATCCCTGAATACAGGTCTGGCGACTGATCCATGGAACTCTCGAGCGAGGACAAACTACGGCTCAACGTGCTGCTGGCGAATCAACCGCAGGCGATTCGCATCGATGAGTCGCGCCTGATCGTCTACGGGCTGTCGCCGCGCGGCGAGGCCAAGGTGGTCCTGAATCCCAGCGGTGGTGCGGCGGAGGCCTATGTGCGCGCGGTCAAGGAGTTGATCTCGGGGCACATCCTGGGATCGCCGGGTGGCTATCCGGTCTATCTGCGGCGCTGGACGCGCATGGGGCAGATACGCGATCAGAGCCTGGAACAGTTGTTGATGCTTGGTGAATCCGAGGCGGTGGTCGCTGCGGTCGGCTCGCCAGGCCTGACGCCCGAACTCGCGCGGCGTGCCTGGTGGGCGATGGAAGACGCCGAGAACGCGCGGCGCATGCTCGCCAACCCGACTATCGCCGCCAGCGATATGGGGCCGATGCTGGCCGACTATCTGGTCGAGTACCTGCCGTTTGAGACCGAGCACGAGACGATGATGGAATCGGTCCGGCTGGTGCTACAGCCGGGTCTGTTGAGTGACGAGCGGATCACCGATCTGTGGCGCAAATCGGCGCGCAAGCCGGCCTACCTGATCGGCTTCCTGCGCGCGCGGCCCGATGATCTGCCGGATCAGCCCGAAGCGCGCACCGATGCCGAGGCGATGGCCACCGCGCTCGCCGACGAACTGCGGGCGGGCAATGCGATTGCCGGTCTCCTGGTGCGCGTCACCAGTGCTGGAGGCCAAGGTTTTCTGAAGACACTCTCGGCGGTGCTCGCGAAGCCACCGAACCAGGACATCGTCAGTGCCAGCTTCGATCTGTTGCACGGTTACTTCTCGGTGCTGCGCCCCGAGGGCGACCCCAATCTGACCATCGACGCCTTACTCGCCGATGGCCAGGCCTTTGCCGGGCTCGATAGAGCGTCGACCGCGCCAGAGGCTGTATCGGGCGATTTCATCATGGACGATCCCATCGTTGGCGACCCTGTCTCGGGTCCGGCATCCGATGCTTTATCGCCCCACGTGCGGCGCATTCTCGACCGGCTGCCGGAGGCGGCGCCCGATCTCGCCGCCATGCGCGTGCTCTCGGGCACGGGCTATGGGCTGATCCGGCCGCTGCTGCCCGACCCCACCACCCTCGGCAGCCTGATGCGGCGCAAGCTCATGCCGGTGACCGAGCCGCTGCAGGCACGGATCGCGCGCCTGCTTGGCTCTTCATCCCCGTCCTGAAACAGGACGGGGCTTTTCGCGCGGTCTGGGTCATCGGATCAGCGGTCACGACGAGGCGCCACTGCTCGAGTCGGTCCGGCTCCGCGAGGATCGGTCATCGACGCCGCTCGTCCATACCTTGGCGTCCACGCTACTCGTCGGTCACGCAGCCCTCTGAGGCCGGCTTGACGGTCTTGATGTACTTGTAGAGCGTGCCGCGGCTGGCCTTGTACGGCGGCATGGTCCAGGCGGCGCGGCGGCGCTCGAGTTCGGCGTCGGTGACGTCCATGGCCAGCAGGCGTTCACTGGCGTCGATGGTGACCTTATCGCCGTCTTGTAGCAACGCGATCGGGCCGCCTTCCTGGGCCTCGGGACAGACGTGGCCGATGATGAAGCCATGCGAGCCGCCGGAGAAACGCCCGTCGGTGAGCAGCGCGACATCCTTGCCCAAGCCGGCGCCCATGATGGCGCTGGTGGGGGTCAGCATCTCCGGCATGCCGGGGCCGCCCTTGGGGCCTTCGTAGCGGATCACGACGACATCGCCCTTCTGGATCTTGCCCTCCTCGAGCGCGTGCAGCATGTTCTCCTCGGCGTCAAAGACCCGCGCGGTACCCTCGAAGCGCAGCCCTTCCTTGCCGGTGATCTTGGCTACGGCGCCGTCTGGAGCCAGATTGCCGCGCAGGATTTGAATATGGGCGGTCTCCTTGATCGCCTGCTCGACCGGCATGAGGATCTGCTGACCGTCGCTCAAGCCGGGCAGCTCGGCGATGTTCTCGGCCAGGGTCTTGCCGGTGCAGGTGAGGCAGTCGCCGGTCATCAGGCCCTGTTCCAGCAGGTATTTCATCACCGCCGGCGTGCCGCCGACCTGGTGCAGATCTTCCATCACGTATTTGCCGCTCGGCTTGAGGTCGGCCAGGAATGGGGTGCGATCGCTCGCGGCCTGCACGTCGTCGAGGGTCAGATTGACGCCGACCGCGCGCGACATCGCGATCAGGTGCAGCACGGCGTTGGTCGAGCCGCCGAGCGCCATCACCATCGCCAGGGCGTTATCGAAGGCGGCGCGGGTCATGATGTCGCTCGGCTTGATGTCCTCGGCCAGTAGATGGCGCATGGCCTCGCCGGCGCGGCGGCACTCGTCGAGCTTGCCGGGGTCGGTGGCCGGCAACGAGGCGCTGTAGGGCAGTGCCATGCCGAGCGCCTCGATCGCCGAGGCCATGGTGTTGGCGGTATACATGCCGCCGCAGGCGCCGGGGCCGGGGCAGGCGTGACGGACGATGTCCTCGCGCTCGTCCTCGCCGATGTTGCCACTGATGAACTGGCCGTAGCTCTGGAACGCCGAGACGATATCGAGCGGCTGCCCGGACTTGCCATGGCCGGCGCGGATGGTGCCACCGTAGACCATGATGCCGGGGCGGTTCAGGCGCGCCATGGCGATGATCGAGCCGGGCATGTTCTTGTCACAGCCGGGCAGCGCGATCAGGCCGTCGTACCACTGCGCACCGACGACGGTTTCCATCGAGTCGGCGATCAGGTCGCGCGACTGCAAGGAGTAGCTCATGCCCTCGGTGCCCATCGAGATACCGTCGCTGACGCCGATGGTGTTGAAGCGCATACCGACCAGCCCGGCGGCATCGGTGCCGGCCTTGACCTGAGCGGCCAGGTCGTTGATGTGCATGTTGCAGGGGTTGCCTTCCAGATAGACGCCGGCGATACCGATCATCGGCTTACCGAGATCGTCCTCGGAGAGTCCGGTGGCATGCAGCATGGCCTGAGATGCGCCCTGGGACTTGGGCTGGGTGACGCGGGCGCTGTAGCGGTTGAGCTGTTGGGTCATAACGGGTAAGGGAGTCGCTGTCGTCGATGGAAACCAACCCATCAATTTAGCCCGAGCCGGGCGCGGCTTCCAATGATATTTGCGTCGAATCCTTAGGAGCGCGCGCGGCTGTAGGCGTTCGAGCATCGTGTCCAGGCCAGCGCTGAAGCGGCGTTCGACGTGGGCGCGGCGACAGTCGGCGGTGCCGATGCTGAGGATCTGGCCGGTGGGGATGCCGTCGAAGCAGAACGCGAACGCGCGCGCATCGCTCCAGTTGACGGTCGGGATCACGCGCAGGCCGCCCTCCTGCCAGTAGCGCCCGAGCCAGCGCGAACGGTCGGTGTTCCAGAGCTGGGCGGCGATCGGCCAGTCGGGTAGAGGCTGAAATCGGGGGGCAGGGCGGCGAAGTAGCCGGCGACATGCCGGGCGCCGATGTCGAGGCGGGTCCAGGTGGACTCGAAGCGGTAGTCGTCGAGGTAGAAGTGGCAGATGTCGCGGTCTCGGTCGAGCCGATCGAGGCGGGAGCGGTAGGGCAGCAGGCGGAGGTCAGGCGGGAGGTCGAAGGTTTAGGGCTGCAGGGAGGGGATGCCGTAGGCGCTCTCCTCGCTCGGCCAGAGGGCACGCCCGCAGTGCAGCGCGTCGTAGCCGCCGGGTCTGACCGACCAGTTGGCGGAGCTGCGGGTCATCCGCGCTCGTTATCCGCCTTTGGACTTGCCGTCGTTGCCGCAGCCGTCGGTGGGGTGTCGATCAGGGTTGAACATGGTGCGATCTCCGGGGAACTGTAGGCAACGACAGTATAGGCGAAGTCAGGGGTTGAGCAGCATTGAGCCGGTGAGCGCGCGCCTGGCTGCAGAACAGAACCGGGCGAGAGGGAGAACGTGCCGCGAAGGCAGTCTGCATCGGCGAATCTTTCAAAAAGCAGGATCATTCACTACACTCAGTAAGGAAGTGGGGTGGCTCAGATTCGTTTTCTTGCCAGATGGGATGTTAACGGGACGTTGTAACGGGAGCGGTCATAACGGGACGTTGTAACGGGGGCGGTCATGGATGCGAAAGCAGGCTTTGTTCTGGGGGCGCTGGCTCTATGGCTAGGCGCGATGCCGCTGCACGCGGCCGAGACGCTGGTGATCGGAGGCACTGGGAGCGCGCTTGGTGTGGTGCAAAAACTCGCCGAGGCCTACCAGGACACCGACACCGCGCAGACGGTGGAGGTATTAACAAGCCTCGGCACGGGCGGCGGCCTGAGGGCACTGGCCGATAGGCGGATCGATATCGCCCTGGTCTCGCGCACGCTGACACCGCAAGAGCGCGAGGGTTTGCATGTGGCGGTCTTTGCCCGCACACCGCTGGCTTTTGTCGCCAATCAGGATGTCACGGCAAGCGGACTGAGCGCCGACGCGCTGATCGCTTTCTACCGCAGCACGCAGACCCACTGGCCCGATGGCGCGCGCGCTCGACCGGTGCTTCGCCCATGGCGCGATGCGGAAACCCAGGTGCTCGCGGCCTGGAGTGAGCCGCTGGCCGACGCCTTGGCCGCCGCGGGTTATCGCACCGATCTGCTCGTGACACTCACCACGCAGGAGAACCTGAAGGCGATCGAGCAGACGCCGGGTGCGTTCAGCTATGCACCGCTGGCCGAGGTCGTGGTCAGCGAACGTGCGCTGCGGGTGTTGACGTTCGAGGGCGTGGCGCCAACGCCAGCCGGGTTGGCGACCGGCCGTTACCCGTTGGCGATGACCCTTGCCATGGTCACCGGACCAGCGTCTGCAGGCAAGGCGCAGGCCTTGATCGACTTCGTTCGCTCACCGATGGGTACCGGCATCTTGACGGCGGCAGGATGCCTGCCGCTGTCGCCATGAGCAACGAACGGGTGCGGGGCGATGCCTCGGCCTGGAATCACGCCGAGGACATGTTACAGGCGGTTCGTCTCGGCTTCATTGTGCTGATGCTCCTGATGGTCGGCACCGTGACCTGGATGAGCTACGACCGCGAGCTGCGCTACTACAGGGGGTATCTGGACCTCCTGTGCAACGTCCGGGCACAGCAGCTCAACGAGCTTGTCATCCTGCGTAATCCTGCGTTCTGGGAATACGAAGTCTTGCGCATCGAGGGCCTGCTCGGACGCCAACGCCCAGCGCTGGGCAGGACGTTGGAAGAGCGCGTCTACGGAAGCGACGAGCGTTTGATCGTCGCCGTTGGCGCCGGTTGCGGCAACCGCTGTCTGCGGCAGCGCAGCGCGCTGCTCGACGCTGGGGTCAGCGTTGGCAAACTCGAACTCTGCATAGACCTGCGCCCCCTGCTCGCGCGTACCGCCATGGTCGGCGTCGTGGCCAGCCTGATGGGTTTGGTCACCGTCGGCCTCTTCTGTTGGTTCCCGATGCGCGGTTGGCGCGAAGCCCAGCAGCGCATCAGCTTCATGGCCGAGCATGATGGGCTCACCGAGCTACTGAATCGCAAGGCCGCAGAGCGCGTCTACGAACGCGAGCGCGCGCGTGCCTCGAGGCATGGGCTGCCGCTGTCGGTCCTGCTGTTCGACATCGATCACTTCAAACACATCAATGATGACTATGGCCATGAACGCGGTGACCAGGTCCTGCGGAGCCTAACCGCCATCGTGCGTGGGCAGCTGCGCGCCAGTGATACGCTGGTGCGCTGGGGCGGTGAAGAGTTCGTGGTCATTGCCCCCCATACGTCCGAAGACCTGGCTGTGCAGCTCGGCGAAAAACTGCGAAGCGCGACCGAAACCGCAACCGTCGGGATTCCTGAGTCGGTCACAATCAGCATTGGCGTCAGCCGCTGTGAGCGCACGGATAGCCTGTATTCGGCTGTTGATCGGGCGGATCGGGCGCTGTATCGGGCCAAAGGCGCGGGGCGAAACCGAGTCGAACGGGCCGATGATCGAGGCGGTCGTCGATGAGTTGTCGTTGTGCAAGGAGTTTCTGATTTTGATGGACCTTGTACGCAACGTATATACTCGCGAGGATAGCCAAGCCAGACATGAGGCTTCCAACTGCCGAAACCGCGTTTACTGACTTTGGGTCCATTTCGACTCCTACTACTATTCAATTATGGAAGGGCTAACGCCATGCTCAGGCGAGCCGGTTAAGCGAGAGCGAAAACGGCTTCGGCCGGAGCAACTCGTGTACGCCCGGCCTGGGCATGAACTGATGGGGTGAAAGTCCCCTGTGGGAG
>NZ_JCAQIA010000073.1:0-4408 GCF_059621085.1 Halochromatium sp. NSM3
ACGGGCCGTGTTCACCGCCGCGATTCCTGCATGATTTCGTGGGGATATCTCAGCTTCAGAGGTTACAGCAGACGCGGCCGTTTCCTCACATCCGGTCGATGTAGTGTTCACGAACGTTCTCGATGCTATCGCACAGGAAGGAGTCGCTTCAAACGGCGTCCTTATCATAGTTGATGAATTCGATCAGATACCGAACCCCACAGGTTTTGCCTCCTTCCTAAAAGCTCTCGCGACAAATTCTCCTCGAGTGAAGTTCTGTATCGTGGGTGTCGCCAAAGACATTCAAATGCTTATGAAGGAACATGAATCGAGTGATCGGCTGTTTTCCGGAAGCATAATAACCATGGAGCCCATGACCGATGATGAGCTTTCGGGGATCATCGACAATGCGGAGTCCTACATTGACGGCTATATACGGTTTGATAAAAAAGCGCGCGACAGGATAGCGCAACTGGCTAACGGGCATCCGTATATGGTGCACCTAATAGGTAAGTTCGCCCTGCGGTCCGCTTATCAGGAAGAGCGTGTTGTTATCACAGACAAGGATATAGAGAATACTTTGGCAAGTATCGCCGAAAGGCGAGCAGATCCTATCTTGGAAGGGAAGTATAGGAAGGCCGTTGCATCTTCCCCGCAAAGGGAGTTAGTCCTGAAGGCGATGGCGCAAGCGCAGGATTCACACCAGGAAGTATGGACGACCAATGCTTATAAGATCGCACTTGACTGGGGTGTCGATAACCCAAGCCAGTATGTCGGCCAGCTGGTGGCGGGGGAATACGGTGCCGAGCTTGAGAAGCTCAGGGAACGTTTCTATCGTTTCAAAGACTCCCTGTTTCACGCATACGTGCTCGCACGACCCAACATGTACGCCCAGACGGGCTAGTAGAATCTGCTGCACTTAGATTTTTAAGTCGGGGAGCCCAACGAATAAGGTTAGATCGTGAGAGCGAAGCGAACCACGATCTGAACCGTTTGTTGGACAAGCCCGGTTCGGGTGATTGATGGGGGTCTGAAATCAGCTCTTGCGGTGACAGATTCTGCTGCCGACGTGGAGACGGCTGTGGGCGTCTGTGGCGGCGAATGAGTCCGCGGTGCCGGTCGCGTGGGCGAAGAAAGTGGCGTGTCGGGCGATCATGGCCTGCTTTTTAGGTGCACGATGCTCTCGGCTTGATGGCGCCGAATGCCGGAGGGCCCAACGTTGGCGAAGGCGGTTACATACCCGGTCCCCCGGCTACGACATCCGGGACGCGTGTATCGACCGGGTGCGGGGAGATTCGGGTTCGCAGGATCTTCATCGCCCCGCCGCAGCAAGGGCATGTGAGGACGGGACGGGGTCGCACGGCGGTCGGGGTGGTCGCGGGATGCACCTTGAGCAGCAGTTGCAACAGGTGTATCAAGCGTTTGCGGTTGGGGTGCAGAAAGCCGTAGTTGCGAGCACGGCGAAAGCCTTTGGGCAGGACATGGCGCAGGAGGTGCCAGAGGAATGCGGCACCCGAGAGGGTGCGGGTACGTGGCTTGCGGGTCTTGCTGTCCTGGTAACGGAAGGTGACCTGGCCGTTACCGCAGCTGAGGATGTCCTTCTCCTGGATCACGCCGCGGTAGAGGTAACGGCCGAGGTAGACCAGGGCCTTTTCGCCGGAGCCGACAGCGGTGCAGTCGACGACCCAGTCTTTCGGCAGGGACTGGGGCAAGGGTAGCCCCGCCTGTGCAAGAGCATTGAGCAGTTTGGCGCGAAAGACCTTCGCCAGGGCCTTGTGGCTGAACAGGTAGCGGGAGCGGCCGGAACCGGTCTTGGTACGCCAGCGGCGGTTCTTGGCATCGATGGCCGCCGCGGGCATGGCCAGGTGCACGTGCGGGTGATAATCCAGGCGCCGGGAGTGGGTATGGAGGACAGCGATGGCCCCGGGAGTACCCTGCAACCGGGGATCGTTACGGCTGAAGGTGTGCAGGGTATCCCAGCTGCATTGCAGGATGAGGCTGTAGACCGTGCGCTGATGCTGCCAGGCGAGTTGGCGCAGCTCAGCCGGGAGGGTGAAGGTGAGCAGGAAGTAGTCCGCCGGGACGCGACGTTGCAACTGGCGTTCGAGCCATTGTTGGCTTTCGTGGTGCTGGCAGTGAGGACAGGCGCGGTGGCCGCAAGAATGGGGCACGAAGCGTTGTTCAGCACAGTCCTCGCATTGCACCTGCATACGCGGGCTCAGTGCGCTGCGGCAGGCACGCATCGCGGCCAATGCCCGATGATGGCCGGGCAGGAGACGGTCCCCGTACTGCGCCAGTAGATCGGCCTCGAAGGTCTCGATGAGGGTGGCTACGCGGATCATCGCACACCTCCCCAGCGGATCGAAAAGCCGTTCATCAACGCGTTGATGCGCTGTTGCGCGTTGTCGCCGGTGTGTGTGGTCAGGTGGGTGTACTTGGCGGTGGTCAGGATCGAGTGGTGGCCGAGGATCTTCTGTACCTCAAGCAGATCGACCCCGGCTTCGATCAGGTGGGTTGCGTAAGCGTGGCGCAATGAATGGGGGGTGATCTTTTTTTTATCCCGCATTGTGCTGTCACCTTGCGCAAGGTGAGCTGGATGCCGCCGCGGTCCAGTGGTGTTGTGGCCCGAGCAGCGGCACGCAGACCGCCCTGGCGGCTGGGGAACAGCCACACGGGGTTGCGATGCGTGCGCCAGAAGTTGCGCAGCACCGCGAGCGTGATGTCGGGCAAGGGCACGAGACGGTCCTTGTTGCCCTTGGCGTCGCGCACATGCACCCGCGCCCGCGAGGCATCGATGTCAGCAGCTTGTAGGCGCAGTCCCTCGCCGAGGCGCAGGCCGAGGCTGTAAAGGGTGAAGTAGAAGACGCGGTAGCTGAGAATACGGGTGGCATCGAACACGCGCCCGGCCTCCGCGACGGTCACGATGTCCGGCAGACGCTGGGACCTGGGCGGCTTGATCAGATCCACCGCCACCCAGGGCTTGCGCAGGACATGGGTGTAGAAGAACTTCAGGCCGTACAGGTCGAGCTTTACAGCGCTCCAGGAGTGGGGCCCCAGGAGAGCCGTAAAGTACTCAAGGAGTTGCGGTTCGGACAGATCTTCAATGCGGTGGTCGAAGTGGGCGCCGACGCGGCGAATGGCGCGGGCATAGGCCTCGATGGTCTTGGGCTGCAGGCCCTTGAGCTTGAGGTGCTTGATGTGGGTCTCGTACAGTTGGTTGAAGTCTGCGGGGGTTGCTGGTCTCATGGTCATGTAGTCTCGCGGTTCTTGCAGGAACGCCCCTCATCAACGAGGGGGTGAGACTAGATTCTAGGATCCACCCAGCGCAGCTGCTCTTCTCCGCGTAGCGGCTTCGTCCAACAAGTCCATCGAGCGGACGGCAAAAAAGCTGGCGCTTTTCCGCCGCCGCTCATGTGCGGCGTTATGAGTAAGGATGGAGTTAGTTGATGAAATTAGAAGGACTAGTCGATCTGTACCGGAGCATGAAGTCTCAAGATATTGACCGATACCGCTTCTCCTACAGCTCTGGGAAAGCACTGTTTGATGTCTTCTTCTTTATCGATGAAAGCCCTTTTGTTCTTCTTTTTGGAGTGAAATCAGAAAACTTCAGCTTTGAAATAGTGGTGGAGAAGGGTTTCGAGATTGATCCGAGGCTTGATCGCGACACCTACAAAGAGCTATGCCGGGTACTGGGGCTAGAATACGATCCAGATAGGCCTTTCAGCCCTTGGAGCTTCTTTAAAGAATTCAACGAAAATATCCCAAACAAAGCGCTTGCGGCGCAAAAGGCGGCACCACACGAAGTTGCGGATTATCGCTCAGTTGCTGAAGAGGCTGACAAAATTTACTTTCTCGGTTGGCGTGACAATACTAAACGTGGCGAGCAAGTTGGCGCCTTGAATCTCGAAAAAACCAGGAGGCTGCTGGGGGAGAAAGCCTTTGAAAGGTGTAAACAAAAGAATATTAGTAGTTGCTGGACTGATAATAAGAAAGCAGCAAAAGAGTTTTCACTGCCATGAAATTCACTCATAACAATTCGCTGTTGCCGGACAATTTTTACACCGCTGCGCGGCTCCAAAGTTGCCGCAAATCTCGGCGTTGGATGTCACTGTTAACCATCTTCGATAGGGAGCGAATTATGAGAGCATTTATGGTCTTACTGTTGGTCGGATTTATCGCTGGCTGTGCTACGGTCGGCAGCCTTCAACCCGGGAGTGGTGGCTCCACATTCGAGGTGCATGGGAAGACTTACGATGAAATCTGGAAGGCATCTGTCCGAGCAATGAGTAGCAACTTAACAATTGTAGAGAGTGACAGGGCATCCGGAACCATTAAGTCAGAAGCGCGAGCAGGCATGGCGACTTGGGGGGAGATGGTCAATGTCGTCAATTTAAGCCGCCATCCCTGGTAATGGATTGACGTGTTTCGA
>NZ_JCAQIA010000074.1:0-4372 GCF_059621085.1 Halochromatium sp. NSM3
TCAACGTGCGTGGGATTGGTGTGGCCGTGAGTGTGAGCACGTCGACCTCGGCGCGTAGGGAGAGCCTGATGCACTGCATGGCATCAGGCCAGAGTTTCAACTAAGATCTTGCAATGGCGGCTAGTTTACTTGCCCATGCGAAAGAGATTCGTGATGATGGCTCCATCGTCGAGATGGTGGTTTGGGAGCTGTCAGAACCGCTGCCGCCCTGCCGGCATCGTTACAAGTATCGATTGTTTTTCGGAACGAGCAACAGCTGCCAGGTGCGTTACGACAACGAGCGCGGTAAGGGAGATCATCGGCATCTTGCCGATGAGGAGCAGCCTTATGTGTTCACAACGATTGAGCAACTGATCGCGGATTTTCGCGCCGATATCGCTCGCTGGAGTCGCCGATGAAAGCCATTATCGAGGTTGGCCGCCGTGGCTCGATCTTTGATACCGTTGCCGGCCAGATGGCCGACGGCCGAGCGGGCCGGCCGGTCGATTATCGGCTCAGCTTCGAATCGACGCAGACGCTGTTTGCCGAGGTCACAGCCGAGCGGTTGGAGCTTCTGGATTGCCTGCGGCGCATGGGTCCTTGCCGCGCCGAGGAACTCGCCGCTCAGTGGTCTGCCGCAAGCGATCCCACCCTGTTTGCGCGGCATCTCGATCGCCTCGAAACCCTTGGCCTGTTGGAGCGTGGAGACGACGGAACGCTCTCTGTTCCTTTTGCGTCGATCGAGATCATCTTGCCGTTGGCAAGGGTTGCCTAGCCCCGACTGGATCGACCGAAGTCTAGCGCTTGGGCGGGAGCTTGAGCAGGGCTTGTTGACGGCTCAACGCCTCCTTCACGCCGAGCGGTGAGTCCTACTCGAAGAGGGGAACGTCGACGAGTGTTGCGGCTTCAAAGTAGGTTCCGATCGCCACGCCCGGCTCGCTACGGACCAGGCGTCGGATGTTGATCGCACCGACGTCAACGCGCTCGGCGAGCAGGTTCCGAGACTTGACATGTATCTAACCGGCGACGCACGGCCTCGATGACCTCCTGTGAGACGCGAAAGTTGGTTTTCTCGATCAGATCTTGAACAGTCATCTCGAAGTCGAGCCAACCGCGTTGTGCGGCGTCGGCAATGATGCCCAAGGTGCCGCTGACCCGCAGCTTTGCGTTGGTCGCGACCCTTCTTCCGAGACGCTCGTCGATCAAGAGCAGCTTGGCGTTGCGCGCAAGCGCGAGTCGAATGGCGGCTGCTTCGCCCGGATCAAGTCGTTCCAGCCCAGGCGTCGATGCTGTCGACGCTGCTGATAGGCGGTCGATGCTGAGCCAGCCGGGTGGGTTGCGCATGAAGGTCCGTAGCGCTTCGGGAGAACCTGAGTGACGACACTCATCAGCGACCTCAGGAGGGATCAGCAGCTGACCGAAGCGCCGGGGCAAGAGGTCGACTTGACCAAGGGTGACCAGATAGCGCAGAACCGAGGTGTCACCGACGACCGTCACGGCTGCGGCACTTTGCCCAATCCATCAAGGTCTTCCGCAACCTCGTCAAAGGTTGGCGCAGGCCAAGCATCGTGTTTCGACAGGAAGGATTCAGCGTGCCAGAGAGACGCATGCCCTAAGAGTTGACCCACTTCGGCGCGTGACAAAGTGCCGGTCCGATAAGCCTGGACGGCAAAGCCCTCCAGCACCGCACGGGGCAAATCTGTGCAGACCGCTTCGAGGCGCTGCTGCAGCGGATCGGGAATGTTGAGCGTCAAGGTCATGTCGGTTGCCTTATTTCAATGCTGTCGCGGGTCGTGGATAGGGTTGCGCTGAAGACGCTCCAAAGCAACGCTTCCGCCGATGAAGAAGATAGACGATTTCACTGGTATTAGACCCATGGCCCGTTACGAGCACCTCCCCATCTATAAGCAGGCGATGGATGTCGCCGTGCACTTCGAGACCATCGTCCGGGATTTTCGCGCTACCATAAGTACACACTGGGCACGGACCTGCGTAACCGGAGCCGCGCCATCGTCGCGCTGATCATCCAGGCAAACGGTGAGCGCGACAAGGCGGCGAAGCTGCGCGAGCTGCGTCTGGCGCTGGAGGAGCTGCTGGTGTTGATTCGGCTTGCCAAGGAGGTGAAGGCCTTCAAGAGTTTTGCGGCCTACCAGTTCGTCGTCGAACAGGTGGCCTCGGTTTGCAGACAAAACGAGGGCTGGCTGCGCAGTCTCGCGGCTGGCGAGGGTGAGGATGCACGGGGCCAGAAGTCGGCCGGCGTCGATCGTGATCGCGCCGGTCGGCGCGTGCCGATTGATCCTTGTGCGCCCGCGCCGCCGGCTCCGACCGATCAGGTCGGTGCCGGCATGACGAACAGGGCGGGATACCCTCGAGCTTCCCAACCGGTGGGGTCGCCGTTAAGGCGACCGGCAAGTGCGCGGGCAATCGTCCTGTACTGGTCTGGTACGGAGTACGCGCCCAATTCCAACAACGCGTGGAACTTCAACGCCAACAACGGCAACCAGAACAACAACGACAAGAACAACCAGTTGCAGGCCTGGGCGGTTCGCCCCGGAGAAGGAACGCCCGTGCTGTTCGCGTTCGAGAATCTGTACCGGCACTATCGCGCATGCCGGCGCAACAAGCGCAACACCCATAATGCCCTGCGCTTCGAGACGCATCAGGAGCTCAACCTCCTGGCGCTGCAAGAGGCGCTGCAAAGCCGCAGCTACCGGCCAGGTTCCTCGGTCTGCTTTGTCACGCATCGCCCCAAGCTGCGAGAGATCTTCGCCGCAGATTTCCGTGACCGCATCGTGCATCACGTGCTGGTCGGCGCCTTGGAGCCCGACTGGGAACGCCGCTTCATCCACGATTCCTACGCCTGCCGCAAGGGCAAGGGTGTGCACCGCGCCGTAGAGCGGCTGCAAACCTTCCTGCGCCAGGCCAGCGCCAACGGCCAACGGCGCGCCTGGTATCTGCAACTCGACATCCAGAATTATTTCATGCGCATCGATAAGGCGCTGCTTTGGCAACTGCTAGCGCCGCGCATCCTCGACCCGGATGTCCGCTGGCTGACCGAGCTGCTGGTCTTTCACGATTGCACCCAGGGGTATCGTTACCAAGGCCGACCCGGCGATCTGGCGCGCGTCCCGGCGCACAAGAGCCTGCTCCAAGTCGAGCCGGGCAAGGGTCTGCCGATCGGCAACCTCAATAGCCAGTTCTTTGCCAACGTCTACCTCGACGGACTCGATCAGTTCGTCAAGCATCGGTTGCACTGCCGGCATTACCTACGCTACTGCGACGATTTCGTGCTCATCTCCCCCGAGCGCGATCAGCTCTTGGCTTGGAAGGACGCCATTGCCGACTACCTCGCCGACGAACGGCTCCTGGCCCTCAACCCCGGTCGCGAACGGCTGCGCCCAATCAGCGATGGGATCGACTTTCTCGGCTACATCGTGCGCCGCGACTACCGACTGGTCCGTCGGCGCGTCGTGACCCATCTGCACCAGCGGACGCGCGCGTTCGAGGCCGAGCTGGTCGGCACCGGCCGTCATCTGCGCCGCTACCGTTTTGAACCACAGTTGCTCGACGCCCTGCACGCCAGCCTTGCGTCCTACCTCGGGCATCTGCACCAGGCCGATACCTTCCATCTGCGCGAGGCCCTGTGGGCGCGTTATGACTTCCTGCGTCAGTATTTCTCCTTCGATCCGGCCAGCGCGCGGCTCACGCGCCGCGACCAGCCGCCGAAGGGACTGGCCTCGGTGCGCGCGCAATATGCCTGGTTTCGCCGCGCCTATCCGGGCGATGCCCTGTTCTTTCAGGTTGGTCGCTTCGATGAATTCTATGCCCCAGCGGATGACGCGCTGGCTCAATGGCTGGGTCTACGCCCGCTGCGCCCCAACCGCCGCCGTGCGCGCTACGGCTTTCCGATCGCGCGGGCGCGGGCTTATGCGCGCAGGCTGCTCAAAGCGAGGCGGTCCGTGCTGGTGGTCGCGCAGACCGAGCAGGTCTGGACTGGGGTGCAGGAACGGCGTGCGGTTTGGCGGCTGGAACCACTACCGCCGGCGGTGTCGCCATCCAGCGGGGAGCGCGCTCACAGGGACTGTCAAGAAACTTTACAACCGCGAGTGAGCGTCAGTAAGGGATTGGCGGACTGATGCGATTGTCTCGGTAGTTCTCTGCGACAAAATACCGTAAAATCCGAAGCGTATCAACGCAGGGGAAATAATGGCACAAATCGTGCATACCGTTCGGGTGCTGCAAGGTGTCAGTGGTTCTTCCGGGAAGCATAGTGGCGCAGAGACGCAGCATTAGGGTTGCAGTTTCGGTTTTCAACAATCCGCGACGGAGCATTATCGAACCTGATTAGCAAGCTTCTTCAGCCAAGCCCCTTTTCCGCCGAGGAAAGGCGCAT
>NZ_JCAQIA010000013.1:0-83013 GCF_059621085.1 Halochromatium sp. NSM3
AGGCACAAGTCCACAGGGGCGTGTCATAGCCAAAGGCTTCGGGGGTCGTCTCCAGCACCGTCTGCTTGAGCCACGCATCCATCTCGTCGGTCACCACCGGTTCAGCCCCAGGGGCTTTCTTGGTCTCGAGACCGGCGTAACCCTCGCTCTTGAACCGTTTGAGCCAGGCATACACACTGCTGCGACTGATGCCGAGCAGGTCACTGACATCCTCGGGACTGAAGCCGTTTTCCCGCACCGCATGCACCGCGATCGTGCGCACATAGCTCATGACTTCGTCGGGAATCAAACGGGCATCGTCTAACCAGGTAGGTTTCATGGTCGCCTCCATCGTTTTTACGGAATCAGGCTTCATACTGTTATGACAACCAGTGGCCTGCTTGATTCCAACCTGGACGGAATGAAAATGTCTTGGTATCAAGACGAATGGCTATAGGCGTACATGGCGTGGCTTGTCGAGTTGGCGTCCTTCTTCGCCGTCTACAAGAGATCGAGAAACTGCCCAAGCTTATCGCCGGCGGAAGCCTGGGAACCTTGTCAACCAAGGGGCGGTTGGAAGCGACCCTCAAACAAGAGTATGGCGAATGAACATCTCGTTTTCCATCAATGACGATATCCCGTTGGCAATCAACGAAAACGCCAGCGATTTTGCGCGTGATCTGCGGTTTTTCGCCGCGCTCGCCTGGTACCGAAAGAACAAACTATCCCTGGGAAAGGCCGAAGAACTCGCGGGTTGCGAAAAACTCGATTTCATCGCCCGAATGCAACTGGAGCAGGAACCGATCTTTGATTATGGCAAAGACGAATTGGCATCAATCTTCAGAGACGCGGCGAAGCTGTGATGAAGGTCGTGGTGAATACCACGCCGTTGATTTCGTTAGCCTGTGTGGGGCGGCTCGATCTATTTGAGCAGTTCTTTGGCGGCATCATCCTGGCCGAAGCAGTGTATCGGGAAATCAAGGCCAAACCGGGCTACGGCTACGCAGAGATCGACCAGCCCTGGATAGAGATTCGCCCCATCGCCGGCGAGTTATACCGCTCGTTCCTGCTGACTCAGCTCGATGCCGGAGAAGCCGAAACCATCATTCTGGCGCGGGAAATCGCGGCCGATGTGGTTGTCATCGACGAAAACCGCAGCTATCGGTTGGCCCATCAGGCGGGATTACCCGTCGCGCGCGCACTCTGTCGTTGTTGTTGAGCGCCAAGGACAAGGGGTATATCAAGGAGATCAAACCGATCCTGGAAGCAATGGTGACTCGTGGACGTTGGTACTCGGCCTCCGTCTGCCGAGCCCTGCTTGTTCAAGCGGGGGAAATCCACGCACAGTGACGGACCGTGGGTGGCCAGCGTACCAAGCGCTTAGTGACCGCGATCAGCGCATCGCGTGCTCCTCAACCCGTCGCAGTCCGAATCCACTCCACCCGCTTGCGCATCACCCCATAGTAGACCACCGGAATCACCACCAGCGTTAGCATGGTGGAGACGAACAGGCCGAACAGCAGTGACACCGCCAGGCCCGAGAAGATCGGGTCGCTGAGGATGAAGGAGACCCCGGCCATGGTCGCTAGCGCCGTAAGCACGATGGGCTTGGTGCGCACCACCGCCGAGCCGATCACCGCGCGCTCCAGCGGATCGCCGGCGCGTACCTGCTGATTGATGAAATCCACCAGCAGGATCGAGTTGCGCACGATGATGCCGGCGAGCGCGATCATGCCGATCATCGAGGTCGCCGTGAACTGGGCGCCGAGCAGCGCGTGGCCGGGCAGGATGCCGATGATGGTCAGCGGGATCGGCGCCATGATGATCAGCGGCACCACGTAGCTGCGGAACTGGAACACCACCAACAGATAGATCAGCACCAGGCCGAAGGCATAGGCAATGCCCATGTCGCGGAAGGTCTCGTAGGTGACCTGCCATTCGCCATCCCATTTGATGCTGGGCTCGTAGGGGTTCTCTGGTTGGCGGGTGTACCACTGCGCCAGATCCTCGTCGAGCTGGCCGGCGATGCCGAAGAGTCCGTACAGCGGGCTGTCGATGGCGCCGGCCATGTTGGCGGTGACATAGACCACCGGCAGCAGATCCTTGTGATAGATGCTGGACTCGCGCTGGCTGTCGACCACCGTGACGATCTCCGACAGCGGCACCAGTTGGCCGCCGCGCGAGCGCACCCGCAGCGCCAGCACCTGATCCAGATCGGCCTTGTCGGCCTCGGCGTATTCGACCCGGATCGGCACCGCGTACTTGACATTGGCCCCGTGTAGATAGGCCATGTCCTCGCCGCCGAGCACGCTGGCCAGGGCCTGGGCGACGCTGGCTTGGTCGACCCCGAGCTGCGCCGCTTTCGGGCGGTCGACCAGGAGCACGAACTTGCGCCCTGGATACTCCATCGAGTCATCGATATCGACGATGTCCTCGGCGCCGGCGAAGACTTCGCGCACCTGCTCGGCAAGGGCCATCTGCTCGGCGTAGTCGATGCCATAGATCTCGGCGACCAGCGGCGCGAACACCGGCGGTCCGGGCGGGATCTCGACGATCTTGGCATTGCCGCCATGGCGCTCGGCGATCGCCTGCAGCGGCTCGCGGAGTCGCAGTGCAATGCTGTGGCTCTTGTCCTCGCGCTGATCATCGGCGACCAGATTGACCTGGAGGTCGCCCTGATGCGCCTGATCGCGCAGATAGTACTGGCGCACCAGGCCGTTGAAGTTCATCGGCGAGGCGGTGCCGGCATAGGCCTGATAATCGGCGACCTCGGGCTGCGTCTCGAGGTAATGCCCCAGCTCCCCGAGCACGCGCGCGGTCTGCTCCAGGCTGCTGCCCTCGGGCATGTCGAGTACGACCTGCAACTCACTCTTGTTGTCGAACGGCAGCATCTTCAGGATCACCGCCTGACTCAGTGGCAGCAGCAGCGAGGCACCGATCATGAGCAGGATGCCAGCCAGCAGCAGCCAACGGTTGATCAGGCCGCGTCGCCCTTCTAGGAACGGCGTGATGACCCGATCGAACAGCCATTGCAGCCGTGGGTTGGCCTCGTCCTCGTCCTTTGCGGCGTTCTGACGCGCTGGCGCCGACTCGCCGCCCGCCGCGTCTTGCGGATCTTGCCGGGCGTGCTGGGCTTGTCCGGCGACGGCCGCATCATGGCGCCGGCCGAGCACCTGATAGGCGAGCCAGGGCGTGAGCACGAAGGCGACGGCCTGAGAGATCACCATCCCCATCGAGGCATTGATCGGGATCGGGCTCATGTAGGGCCCCATCAGTCCGGAGACGAAGGCCATCGGTAGCAGGGCGGCGATGACCGTGAAGGTGGCGAGGATGGTCGGGCCTCCGACCTCGTCCACCGCGCCCGGCATCAGATCGAGCATCTTGCGTCGCCCGATGGCCATGTGACGAATGATGTTCTCGACCACGACGATGGCGTCATCGACCAGGATGCCGATCGAGAAGATCAGCGCGAACAAGGACACCCGGTTGAGGGTGAAGCCATAGGCCCAGGAGGCGAACAGGGTCAGCATCAGGGTGACGATGACCGCGCCGCCGACCACCAGCCCGGCGCGCCAGCCCATCGCCAACGCCACCAAGACGATGACGGTGATGGTGGCGGACGCCAATTCCGTGATCAGCTTGCGCGCCTTGGCGTCGGCGGTCTTGCCGTCGTTGCGGGTGATGCTGACCTCGACGCCCTCGGGGATGAAGACGCCGGCGAGCTGATCGAAGCGCGCGATGATCTGCTCGGCGACGGCGACCGCATTGGTGCCTTCCTGCTTGGCCACGGCGATGGTGACCGCTGGGGTAGTGCCGTCCAGCGAGGTGGGGGCGGCGCCACTGAGGCTGTCGCTGCCGCTGGCACTGGAACCGGAACTGGCACCGGGGCCAGCACCCATCCAGACATAGGCCCGGGGCACCTCGGGGCCGCGCTCGATGCGGGCCACCTCGCGCAGATAGACCGGGCGGCCGCCGTGCATGCCGACCACCAGCTCGGCGATATCGTCGACGCTGGAGAGCATGGTCCCGGCCTGGACCTGGATCTCGCGGTTATCGGCGACAATGGCGATGTCGTCACGGCTGCTGTTGCCGGCCTGCAAGGCGCGACTCAGGTCACTCAGATCGATGCCGTGCGAGGCCAAAGCTTGCGGATCAAGGATGACGCGCATCACCTGTTGCGGCGCGCCCACCGTGTAGACATCGCGGGTACCGGGCACCCGTTTCAGCTCCTGCTCGATGGCGTGGGCGACCTGGCCTAGCTCATAGGCCCCGAGCTGCTGATCCGCCGACCAGAGGGTGGCGGTGAGGATCGGCACGTTGTCGATGCCCTTGGGTTTGATCAATGGCTGACCGACACCGAGGCCTTCGGCCAGCCAATCGGCGTTGGAATTGACCTTACTCCACAGCCGCACGATGGCCTCGGTGCGGTCCTCGCCGACCTCGAACTGGACCGAGATCAGCGCCATTCCAGGTCGTGATACCGAGTACACATGCTTGACACCCTGGATCTCGGACAATACCTGCTCGGCTGGGCCGGCGACGAGGTGTTCGACCTCGCTCGCCGAGGCACCGGGGAAGGGGATGAAGACGTCGGCGAAGGTGACGTTGATCTGCGGCTCTTCCTCGCGCGGCGTCATGATGATCGCGAACAGCCCGAGTAGGAGGCCGACCAGCGCCAGCAGCGGCGTGATCTTGGCATCCTGAAAGCGCTGGGCGATGCGCCCGGAGATGCCAAGCGTCGTCCTCTGGCCCGATGGCGCTGTGGCTCCGGCGGCCTCAGCGGTTCCAGCGCTGTTTTCGGTTGTCATCGGCGACTCAGCCATCCTGGCGATCCTGGCGGTTCGCATCCGCTTGGCGTTTGAGCGCGACGCCGGCGGCAATCGGGTCGAGCGCGACCTGCTCGCCCGGGCTCAGGCCGGAGAGGACGACGATCTCGCCATCGAGGCTCGAGCCGATTCGGATCTTGCGCAGGCGGATGCGGCCGTCGTCGCTGACCACATAGGCTCCTGTGACCTCGGAGCGATAGACCACCGCAGCGCTGGGGATGGTGAGTTCCTCCTTATCACCCGTGACGATGGCGGTCTTGACGAACATCCCGGGGAAGAGCCCCTCGGTGTTCGTCTCGAGATCAGCGCGTACCTTAAAGGTGTTCGAGCCGAGATCGGCGAACGGGAAGACGGTGATGCGGCTCGGCTCGGTGACCTCGCCATTGGGCAGATAGATCTTGATCTCGCCGCGCTCGCGCACCGCCGGGATTGCGCTCTGCGGCACATCGATGATCACCCGCAGCTCTTCCAGCGAGATGCCGCTCATGACCGGGCTACCTGGGCTGGCGACCTCGCCGCGCTCGACATGACGGCGAATGACGATACCGGAGTAGGGCGCCCGAATCTGCGTGTACTCGAGCTGCTCCTGCGCCTGCTCCAGGTTGGCCTGTGCCGATTCGAGGCGGGCTGTGGCACTCTCGAGATCGGCTGCGGCCTGATCCATCGCCGATTCGGAGACGTTCTTCTGCTGATAGAGCCCTTCGATGCGCGCATGCTCATCGCGCGCTTGCGCGAGCTGCGCCGACGCCGACTTGAGATCCGCCGCAGCCTGGGCAAGCCGCGCGCGATGCTCGGTATCGCGCAGGCGCACGATCACATCGCCCTTCTCGACGAAGTCATCGACATCGTAGCAGATCTCCTCGACCTGGCCACTGGTTTGGGCCGAGACCGTGGTACGATTGATCGCCTCGACGACACCATCGAGGCGGTACTCCTTGGGCACGACGCGATAGTGGGCCTCGGCGGTGGCGATGGTGGTACTGGCAGGATCTTGGCTCGGATCGGCATCGCTTGGATCAGCATCGGTCGCGTTGCTGATCGCGGCATGAGAGAACAGCAGCAGGGCGAGGATCGCTAGCCGCCGGAGTCTTGGGTTCGATGGCATCGATGGATACTCCATAAATTAGCATTTCCTTATATTAAGCCAGAAGCTCGTCCGGTGTCGTCGCGCGATTGCTCTCGAGCATGCGTTGGAAACGCTTTGGGTCTTGTTTCAGGATGTCGACGTATTCATCCAAGAGCGTGGCCCAGTGAGCACCGCCGTGCTCCTGAAACTTGGCCAGTGCGACCAACAGGAGCTTCGCTGCCGCGCGCAGCTCGCGTTGGTCTCCCTCGCCGTAGTGCTGCACAAGTTCGGCGTAGAGGGCTTCGACCCGCTCGACGGGGGGCTGGGGGTCTTTGGACATGGGCTGTTGGCCTAGCGTGCTGCTGGGTTTTAGGCGCCCAGTATAGTTCAGAAGACTTCAATCACTTGCGCGTGGATGCGCAAGCCACGCCGAGCGAGAGGATGATTAAAGTCGATCTCGACCTCGGTCTCGTCGACACTGAGAATAGTGCCGGCGGTCTCCTGTCCACCCGGGGCTTGGAATGGGATGACTTGGCCCGGCTCGGGCGTGAATCCCTGCGGTAGATCGCTGCGCGGGACCCGGTGTACGAGCGCCCTGTCATGCGCGCCAAAGAGGGCGACGCCATCGGCTAGCATCTGCTCATCGGCACCGGGCTCGAGATCGACCAATAGGCCTTCAAGCCCGGGTGCGAGCGTGCCATCGCCAATCCGCAAGCGCATCGGCTCGTCGCCGAAGCTAGAGAGTACCTCGGTGCCATCGTCGAGATAGACTGCGATATGAAGGCAGACCTGCCTGCCCGGGCCGATCTTGGCGGAGTGAGTACTCAAGAATGAATGCCTCGCGTTTGCCTGCCCTTGAAGGGTGATGGTGTTCAGTATACTTGAACGCGCGCATTGAGCCTTTGGCGCCAGCGGTTTATGCTGCACGGCTTATTTTCTGATCGGAGCAACGCCCGATGGCGGCTCAAAGCGCCCCACCAAGAACACTTTTCGATAAAATTTGGGACGATCACATCGTGCGCACGGACGAGCACGGCACTGTGCTGCTGTACATCGACCGGCAGCTGGTGCATGAGGTGACCTCGCCGCAGGCCTTCGAGGGACTGCGCCTGACCGGCCGCAAGCCGCGCCGTCCAGAGGCCAACCTGGCGGTGCCGGATCACAATGTCCCGACCAGCGATCGCCACCTCGGCATCGTCGATCCGATCTCGCGCCTGCAGGTCGAGACGCTGGAGGCGAACTGCCATGAGTTCGGCATTCAGCTCTTCGCCATGGGTGATCCGCGCCAGGGCGTCGTGCATGTGATCGGTCCCGAGCAGGGCTTCACCCAGCCTGGCATGACCCTGGTCTGCGGCGACAGCCATACCTCGACCCATGGCGCCTTCGGTGCGCTCGCGTTTGGCGTCGGCACCTCCGAGGTCGAGCATGTGCTGGCGACGCAGTGTCTGCTGCAGCGCAAGCCGAAGAGCATGCTGGTCCGCGTCGAGGGTGCGCTCGGCCAGGGCATCACCGCCAAGGACATGGTGCTGGCGATCATCGGTGAGATCGGCACCGCCGGCGGCACCGGCCATGTGATCGAGTACGCCGGCGAGGCGATCCAGGCGCTGAGCATGGAAGGCCGGATGACGGTCTGCAACATGGCGATCGAGGCCGGTGCGCGCGCTGGGCTGATCGGCATCGACGAGAAAACCATCGACTACCTGCGCGATCGCCCGCAGTCGCCAACGGGCGAGGCCTTCGAGCAAGCGGCGGCCTATTGGCGCTCGCTGAACAGCGATCCTGGCGCCGAGTACGACCGCGTGGTGCGCATCGATGCCGCCAGTATTCGCCCGCAAGTGACCTGGGGCACCTCGCCAGAGATGGTGGTGGCGGTGGACGCCGAGGTGCCGGACCCGGATGCGGTGGCCGATCCGGTCAAGGCCGGCAGCTACCGCCATGCGCTGACCTACATGGGGCTGATGCCGCGCACGCCGATCGCCGAGATCGGCATCGACAAGGTCTTCATCGGCTCCTGCACCAACGGTCGCATCGAGGATCTGCGCGCGGCGGCCGAGGTGGCCAAGGGGCGCCATGTCGCCGATTCGGTCAAGCTGGCGATGGTGGTGCCGGGTTCCGGCCTGGTGAAGCAGCAGGCCGAGGCCGAGGGGCTCGACCGGATCTTCATCGACGCCGGCTTCGAGTGGCGCGATCCGGGCTGCTCGATGTGTCTGGCGATGAACGCCGATCGGCTCGAGCCCGGCGAGCGTTGCGCCGCGACTAGTAATCGCAATTTCGAGGGGCGCCAGGGACAGGGCGGACGCACCCATCTGGTGAGTCCAGCAATGGCCGCTGCGGCCGCTGTCGCTGGGCGTTTTGTCGATGTGCGGGAGTTTTAACCGATGCAACCCTTCGAGACCTTTCGCGGTGTGGTGATGCCGCTCGATCGCGCCAATGTCGACACCGATGCGATCATCCCCAAGCAGTTCCTGAAGTCGATCCAGCGCACGGGTTTTGGCCCGAACCTGTTCGATGAATGGCGGTATCTGGACCACGGCGAGCCGGGTCAGGATTGCGCGGGCCGACCGCTGAACCCGGACTTCGTGCTCAATGATCCGCGCTATGCCAAGGCCGAGATCCTGCTCACGCGGCATAACTTCGGCTGCGGTTCCTCGCGCGAGCATGCGCCCTGGGCGCTGGGCGGCTATGGCTTTCGGGTGCTGATCGCGCCGAGCTTCGCCGATATCTTCCGCCAGAACTCGATCAAGAATGGCCTGCTTCCGATCGTGCTCGACGAGCAGACCGTCGATGCGCTGTTCGCGCTCGCGGGTGGCGATGTGCCGCTGGAGATCGAGGTCGATCTGCAGTCTCAGCGGCTGAAGCCGAGCGCTGGCGACCCGGTCGCCTTCGAGATCGATGCCTTCCACCGGCATTGCCTGCTCAATGGGCTCGATGACATCGGGCTGACGCTGGAGCGTGCCGACGAGATCGCAGCCTACGAGCAGCGTCGCCAGCAGCAGGCGCCCTGGCTGTTCGCATCCTAAGCCGCCCTTTGCTCCAACGGAGACACGCTTGACCAAGAAGATTCTGATCCTGCCCGGCGATGGCATCGGCCCCGAGATCGTCGCCGAGGCTGTGAAACTGCTCGACTGCCTGCGCAGCGACTTTGGCCTCGCCATCGAGACCGAGACCGCCCTAGTCGGCGGTGCCGCCTATGACGACTGCGGCTCACCGCTGCCGGCATCAACCCTCGATCTGGCCAAGGCCGCCGATGCGGTGCTGCTAGGGGCCGTCGGCGGCCCGAAATGGGAGCCGCTCGAGATCGCGCTGCGCCCGGAGAAGGGGCTGCTCGGCCTGCGCTCGGGACTCGGCCTATTTGCCAACCTGCGCCCGGCGATCCTCTATCCGCAGCTCGCCTCGGCCTCGACCCTGAAGCCGGAGGTGGTCGCCGGGCTCGACATCATGATCGTGCGCGAGCTGACCGGCGGTATCTACTTTGGCCAGCCACGCGGTATCGAGACGCTGGAGAACGGCGAGCGACGTGGCATCAATACCTTGGTCTACACCGAATCCGAGATCGAGCGTATCTGCCGCGTCGCCTTCGATACCGCGATGCAGCGCGATCGGCGCCTCTGCTCGGTGGACAAGGCCAATGTGCTCGAGTGCACCGAACTCTGGCGTGAAGTCGCGATCCGCGTCGGTCGTGACTACCCGGAGGTCGCACTCAGCCACATGTATGTCGACAACGCGGCGATGCAGCTAGTGCGCGCGCCCAAGCAGTTCGACGTGATGGTGACCACCAACATGTTCGGCGACATCCTCTCCGATGCGGCGGCGATGCTGACCGGCTCGATCGGCATGCTGCCCTCGGCCTCGCTGAATGCCGAGAATCAGGGCATGTACGAGCCGATCCATGGCTCGGCGCCCGATATCGCCGGCCAGGGCGTCGCCAATCCGCTCGCGACCATCCTGTCGGTAGCGATGATGTTGCGCTACTCGCTCGCGGCGCCGGAGCATGCGGAGCGCATCGAGCAGGCCGTCGCCAAGGTGCTGGATCGTGGGCTGCGCACGGGCGATATTGCATCGCCTGGCACAACGACGGTCGGCACGGTCGCGATGGGCGATGCGGTGCTCGAGGCGATCCGCACCTCGGCTGGCTAATTTCAACAGCAAGCGGTACATCGTCTCTGAAGTTCAGCTGTTTCTGAACGGTCCCAACAAAGGTGAGATCTAGATGAATCGGGTCGGTTTCGTCGGCTGGCGTGGCATGGTGGGCTCGGTCCTGATGGATCGGATGCGCGAGGAGCATGACTTCGCGTCGATCCCCGAGGCGCGCTTCTTCTCGACCTCGCAACAGGGCGAGCCGGGGCCGGATGTTGGTCAGGGCAGCCATGCGTTGCTCGATGCCCATGATCTCGACGCCTTGGCCGGGATGGACGCCATCGTCACCTGCCAGGGCGGCGACTACACCGAGCAGGTGTTCGAGCCGCTGCGCGCACGCGGTTGGCAGGGCTATTGGATCGATGCCGCCTCGACGCTGCGGTTGCGGGAAGACAGCACCATCGTGCTCGATCCGGTGAACCTGGAGTTGATCCAGCAGGCGTTGGCCGCCGGCAAGCGCGATTTCATCGGCGGTAACTGCACGGTCAGCCTGATGCTGATGGCGGTCGGCGAGCTGCTGCGGCGCGATCTGGTCGACTGGGTCAGTGCCATGACCTATCAGGCCGCCTCTGGTGCTGGCGCGCGCAACATGCGCGAGCTGCTCTCACAGATGGGCGCCTTGCAGGCCAGCGTCAGCGAGCTGCTAGCCGATCCGCGCAGCTCGATCCTCGACATTGATCGCGCCGTGACCGAGGCGATGCGCGCCGAGGCCTTCCCAACCGAGCAGTTCGGGGCGCCGCTCGCCGGTAGTCTGATTCCCTGGATCGACAAGCCGATGGACAACGGCCAGTCGAAGGAGGAATGGAAGGCCGGGGTCGAGACCAACAAGATCCTGGGCCGCGCAAAGAACGCGATCCCGATCGACGGCACCTGCGTGCGCATCGGCGCGATGCGCTGCCACAGCCAAGGGCTGACGATCAAGCTCAAGCGCGCGATCCCGATCGACGAGATCACCGCCATGCTCGCCGAGGCCAACGACTGGGTGCGGGTGATCCCGAACGCACGTGAGCAGACCGTCGCCGAGCTGTCGCCAGCGGCGGTCACCGGCACCCTGAGCATTCCGGTCGGCCGACTGCGTCCGATGGCGCAGGGGCCAGATTTCCTCAACGCCTTTACCGTTGGCGATCAATTGCTGTGGGGCGCGGCCGAGCCGCTGCGCCGGATGCTTCGACTCCTGCTCGAGCGTTAATGGTGGCACGCGCGTGGAGCTGCCGATCGTCAAGCGAGAGCGATGCCGATCGCAGTACGCCGCAGTTTTCACGCAGGCACTGAGTGCGCTGGCGCGCCTTCGACTGTTGATCTCGGCGAGGTTTGGGCGCGGCGGCACGGTGCGTGGTCAGGAGCCGAGTCGTGGTCAGCCATCAAGCCGAGCCCAGGCTCTGGGCGGGCCGCTCGCCATCGCCCTGCTGCTTCCTGCTCCGCAGGCTGCCGCGCTGGGTTTTGGCGAGCTGCGCACGCAGTCGGCGTTGAATCAGTCCTTCTACGGTGAGATCGATCTGCTCGACGTTGACGAGTCGGACCTTGACCGGGTCGAGGCGCGCCTTGCCAGCCCTTCGGCCTTCAAGGAGGTTGGGCTCGAACGGCCAGCATTCCTGACCGAGATGCGCTTCACGCCGATGATCGGTCCAGGTGGTGGGCCGATGATCCAAGTCATCAGCCACGAGCCGATTCGCGAGCCCTATCTGGCCCTATTGCTCGAGTTCCTCTGGCCGGATGGGCGATTGGTGAAGGAGTATGCCGTGCTGCTCGATCCGCCAGCGGTCGACGGGCAGGGACAAGCCGAGGAGGGTGTTGAGGAGAGCGCCGCGCGCTCGATGGTTGTCGTTAAGCGCGATGTCGTTGAGCACGATTTTCCATTGCGCTATGGGCCTGTGCCCTCTGGGGTTGGGCTCACCGAGGTTGGAAGGCGCCTGGCGATGCCTGGCGTCACCTTGGAACAGATCGCGCTCGCGTTATATCGCAGCAGCCCGGGTGCCTTCGTCGGCGGCAACATCAATCGTCTGCGGCAGGGAGCCGAGCTGATCATCCCAACCCGCGCCGAACTCCTCGCGCTCGACCCCGAAGCCGCGCGTGAGCAGTATTGGGCCGCCACCGCTGGTGCGCGGATCGCGCAGGCGCCGCTGACCGATGTGGATGCGCGTTTGACCGGTGCCAGCCAGGAGACGACTGGACACACGGGCGCTCGGGATGCGCGTACCGAACAACCGCAGATTGCAGCAGAGGGGGCAGCGCCGACTCCAAAGTCCGTGTCGGTCTTGCCCTCGCCCTCGCCCTCGTCCGTGGCGGCGCTCGAGGCCGAGCTTTTGCTGATGCGCGAGCAGAACGAGGCCAGTCGTCAAGCGGCGATGGAGCTGCGGACGCGGGTACAGGAGCTGGAAGCACAGTTGAGCGATATCCGTCGATTGCTCGACCTGCGCCATGCGCAACGGCTGGAGCCCAAGGCCCCCGAGCCTGTAGCCCAGTCCAAGTGGCAGTCTGCCAATGCCGCCGCCGACACTGGCCCGCAACCAACTGAGCAAGCGTCCGATGTTGATCCGCTGCGGATGCTCGCGGCCTGGCGCAATACCATGCCTGGCTGGGAATTGATCCTGCTCGCTGTCGCGCTGTTCTTGGCGTTGCTCGGTCTTGTCCTGCGTCGACGGCGCGCGCAGGAGCAGTCCGCTGTTGTGCTCGATCCCTCGGTCACGCCAGAGGGGCTGGACGCGGCTGGACAGACAGAACGGCAAGCGCTGCGGCTCGATTCGGATTGGTCCGTTGCCGGTGCAGGCTCAGCGACGCCAGCCGTTGCTCGTGGCGCACCGAACGATCTCGATAGCCTGGCCGAGGCGGATGTCTATCTCACCTATGGACGCCATCGCGATGCCGAACGGGTGCTGCGGGAGGCGGTCGCCACTACCGGCAGCAGGCCGGAGCTGCGCTACAAACTCGCCGAGACCTACTTGGCGGCGGGTGATGAAGCGGCCCTGGCAGCGCTCGTTGAACAGATGCGCGCGGCGGGCGATCCAACCTTCGACGCCGAGCGTTGGGCTCGGGTTGTCTCGGCCCTCGAGGCTGATGATGCGGCTCTCTCCCTCGAACTCGATCCGCTTGAGCCAATGACCGAGGCCGACGACGCGCTCATTGCGATGCCCGTCGTCGAAGTGGACGCGCTGGCGATTGAAGACGTACCCGAGGCACGTTGGTCCTTGGGCAAGAAGAAGGGCGAGCGCGGACGATGAGCCTCACCGATGCGCCCGAGGGCCTCGCGCTGCGGCGCATTGCGCTGGGTGTCGAATACCTCGGCACCCCGTACTGTGGCTGGCAGTACCAGCATCACGCGCTCAGTGTGCAACAGGTGCTGGAGGAGGCGCTGTCGCGGGTCGCTGATCAGCCGGTGCGGGTGCATTGTGCCGGCCGCACCGACGCCGGGGTGCACGCGACCGAGCAGGTCGTGCATTTCGAGACAACGGTCGTGCGTCCCGAGCGTGCTTGGACCTTGGGCGTGAACGCGCACCTGCCCGATGACGTCGCGGTGCGCTGGGCGCGACCGGTTGCGTCAGGCTTTCACGCGCGCTTCTCGGCCGTGGCGCGGCACTATCGCTACCTGATCCTACGCCGGCCGGCGCGCTCGGCGCTCTGGCATCGGCGCGCATTCTGGACCCATCGGGCGCTCTCGGTGGCGCCGATGCGCGAGGCGGCGGCGGCGCTGATCGGACGCCACGACTTCACCAGCTTCCGCGCCTTGGCCTGTCAGGCGAAGAGCCCGGTGCGGACCCTGCGGTATCTCGACCTGAGCGAGCGCGGCGATCTGCTTGTGCTCAACGTGGGCGCCGACGGCTTCCTGCATCATATGGTCAGAAATCTGGTCGGGGTGCTGCTTGCGATCGGTCGCGGGGATCGGCCGGTCGACTGGGCCGCCGAGCTGCTGGCGCTGCGGGATCGTGCGCAAGGTGGGGTCACGGCGCCGGCGCATGGGCTCTATCTGGTGCGGGTCGATTATCCAGCGGCCTTCGGGCTGCCGTTCGCTGCCGATGATGCGGGAACCGCTGCGCTGGTGGGCGATGGGCTGGCCTCCCATGATCGGGGGCCAGACGAAAACCCGCCGGCTATGCTCTAATGCGCGGTTTGCGATGTAGACGGCGCGATCGATGCAACAGTCGATGCACAGGTCGATGCGAACACGGGTCAAGTTCTGTGGTCTCACCCGGCTCGACGATGTCGAGGCGGCGGTGGCACTTGGGGTCGATGCGATCGGGCTGGTTTTCCACCCGGCGAGCCCGCGCGCGATCGAGATTGAGCAAGCGGCGCGGCTGGTGGACGCGCTGCCGGCATTCGTCAGCGCGGTCGGGCTGTTCGTCGATGCCAAGGCCGAGCGGGTGCGCGCCGTACTCGAACGGGTTCCGCTCGATGTCCTGCAGTTCCACGGCGCCGAGCCGCCCGCGTATTGCCACGGCTTCGGCCGGCCTTGGATCAAAGCGATCGCGGTCCGCGCCGGGGTTGATCTCGAGGCCGAGGCGCGGCGCTATGCCGGCGCGCGCTCGCTGCTGCTCGATACCTATGATCCCGCGCTCGCCGGTGGCACCGGACGCTGCTTCGATTGGGGGCTGGTGTCAGCGCGGCAGGCGCGGCTCGGCATCCTCGCCGGTGGGCTTACGGCCGCCAACGTGGCCGATGCGATTCGCCAACTGCGCCCCCATGCGGTCGATGTGAGCGGCGGGATCGAGCAGGCGAAGGGGCTCAAGGACCCTGACAAAATGACTGATTTCATGAAAGGTGTACGTGATGGCGACCAGAGCTGATGATCTCGCACAGGGCGTGCCGCCCGCGCTGACGGCGGCGTCCTATCAGTGGCCCGATGCCTGCGGCCACTTCGGTCCCTATGGCGGGATGTTCGTGCCCGAGACACTGATGCATCCGCTCACCGAGCTGCGTCAGGCCTACGAGCGCTACCTGGCCGATCCGGATTTCCTACGCGAACTCGATGCCGACCTGCGCCACTACGTCGGTCGTCCGTCGCCGGTCTACCATGCTGAGCGCTGGAGCCGCGAGCTGGGTGGTGCGCAACTCTTCCTCAAGCGCGAAGACCTCAATCACACCGGCGCGCATAAGGTCAACAACACCATCGGCCAGGCGCTGCTGGCGCGGCGTATGGGCAAGACCCGCATCATCGCCGAGACCGGTGCTGGCCAGCATGGCGTCGCCAGCGCCACCGTCGCGGCTCGGCTCGGGCTCGAGTGCGTGGTCTACATGGGCGAGGTCGATGTCGCGCGCCAAGAGGCCAATGTCTACCGCATGCGCCTGCTTGGCGCCGAGGTGGTCGCGGTCAAGTCCGGCACCCGCACGCTGAAGGACGCGCTGAACGAGGCGATGCGCGACTGGGTCACCAATGTCGACAACACCTTCTACATCATCGGCACCGTCGCCGGCCCGCATCCCTATCCGGCCATGGTGCGCGATTTCCAAGCGGTGATCGGCCGCGAGGCGCGTGGGCAGATGGTCGAGCAGACCGGGCGGCTGCCCGACGTGGTCATGGCCTGTGTCGGCGGTGGCTCGAATGCCATCGGGCTCTTCTATCCGTTCATCGGCGATACCGAGGTGGCGATGATCGGCGTCGAGGCCGCAGGCGATGGGCTCGACACCGGTCGCCATGCCGCGCCGCTCTGCGCTGGCGAGCCCGGAGTGCTGCACGGTAACCGCACCTATCTGATGGAGGACGCCAACGGCCAAATCCGCGAGACCCACTCGATCTCGGCCGGGCTCGATTATCCGGGCGTCGGCCCCGAGCATGCCTGGCTCAAGGACAGCGGCCGTGCGACCTATGTTGCGGTGACCGATGACGAGGCGCTGGCCGCCTTCCACGGGCTGACCCGCACCGAGGGCATCATCCCGGCGCTCGAGAGCAGCCATGCGCTGGCGCAGGCGGCCAAGCTGGCGCCGACCCTACGCAAGGATCAAAGCATCCTGATCAATCTCTCGGGGCGCGGTGACAAGGATATGCAAACCGTCGCGCGCATGGACGGGCTGCAGCTATGAGCCGTATTCAGACTCGATTCGAGCGTCTGCGCGATCAGGGCCGCACCGCGCTGATCCCCTTCATCACCGCCGGCGATCCCTCGCCCGAGCTGACCTTGGAGCTGATGCATCGAATGGTGACCGCCGGCGCCGATCTGATCGAACTCGGCGTGCCGTTCTCGGACCCGATCGCCGATGGACCGGTGATCCAGCGCGCGACCGAGCGCGCCTTGGCGCAAGGTGTTTCGCTGCGCGATGTGCTTGGCATCGTTCGCCGCTTTCGCGAGACCGACACCGAGACGCCGGTGGTCTTGATGGGCTATCTGAATCCGATCGAGGTGATGGGCAACGTGGCCTTCGCGCAAGCCGCGCGCGAGGCGGGCATGGACGGCGCGCTGATCGTCGATGTGCCGCCGGAAGAGAGCCATGATCTGGTCGATGCGATCAAGGTGCGGGGGCTGGACCTGGTCTACCTGCTGGCGCCAACATCGGATGCCGCACGTATCGAGGCGATCGCCGAGGTCGCCTCCGGCTTCGTCTACTATGTCTCGGTCAAGGGCGTGACCGGTGCGAGCACGCTGGATATCAATGAGGTCAGCGCCAAGCTCGACGCGATCCGCGCGCGAATCGCGCTGCCGGTCGGGGTCGGCTTCGGCATCCGCGACGCCGCGACCGCAGCCCAGGTGGCGCGGGTGGCCGACGCGGTGATCGTCGGCAGCGCCCTCGTCGGTCGGATCGAGACGCTGGCGGAGCAGGGCCAAGCCGAGCGCATTCCCACGGTGATTGGCGATTTCCTCGGCGAGCTGAGGGCCGCGATCGACGAGACCGACAACGGAGGCCGGCATGGCTGAGAAGACTGCTCGCGGTGAGGCAATGAGCTGGTTCGAGAAACTGATCCCGAGTCGAATCCGCACCGAGGCGATCAGCAAGCGCGCGGTCCCGGAAGGGCTCTGGGATAAGTGTCCGGGCTGCAACGCGGTGCTCTATCGCGCCGAGCTGGAGCGCAACCTCGAGGTCTGCCCGAAATGCGGGCATCACAATCGGGTGTTCGCGCGCAAGCGGCTCGAGCAGTTCCTGGACCCGGAATCGACCGAGGAGATCGGTGCCGAGCTGGACTCCACCGATCCACTCAAGTTCAAGGACATGAAGAAGTACAAGGATCGGCTCAGCCAGGCGCAGAAGCAGACCGGCGAGAAGGAGGCGCTGATCGCCATGCGTGGCCGGCTCAAGGGCATGGCCTGCGTGGCCACCGCGTTCGAGTTCCGCTTCATGGGCGGGTCCATGGGCTCGGTGGTCGGCGAGCGCTTCGTGCGCGGGGTCGATGCCGCGCTCGAGCTGGAGGCGCCCCTGGTGTGCTTCTCCGCAAGCGGCGGTGCGCGCATGCAGGAGTCGTTGTTCTCGCTGTTTCAGATGGCCAAGACCAGCGCCGCGCTCGGGCGCCTGCGCGAGGCGCGGCTGCCGTTCATCTCGGTGATGACCGATCCCACCATGGGCGGTGTCTCGGCGAGCCTAGCGACGCTCGGTGACATCAATATTGCCGAGCCGGGCGCGCTGATCGGCTTCGCCGGTCCGCGCGTGATCGAACAGACGGTGCGCGAGACCCTGCCCGATGGTTTCCAGCGCAGTGAATTCCTGCTCGATCATGGGGCGCTGGATCAGATCTGCGATCGCCGCGAGTTGCGTGATCGGATCAGCGACCTGGTCGCGATGCTGATGCGCCGCTCGGTGATTGACAACGCCCCGGCGGCGGACAGCCCTGGCTCGACCGAGCTGGCCGTGGTCGAGGCACGCGCCATGCCGGACCCGCTCTGAGCGCGCCTATCCTGGCCGATGCCGGCACGCCGGTCGATCCAGCGACCATGCGCTTCCAAACCCTAGCGGACTGGCTTGCTTGGCAGGAGACACTGCATCCGAGCCGGATCGATCTGCGGCTCGAACGGGTGAGCGCGGTCTGGGCGCGGCTGCATCCGGCGCTGACGCCGGGCGCACTGCCGTGTCCGGCCATCACCGTCGGCGGCACCAACGGCAAGGGCTCCTGCGTGGCGTATCTCGAGGCCTGGTATCGGGCTGCGGGGTATCGCTGTGGCGCCTACACCTCGCCGCATCTGTTGCAGTACAACGAACGCGTGCGCATCGACGGCGAGATGGCGAGCGATGCGGCATTATGCGCGGCCTTCACGCGCATCGACCAAGCGCGGGGAGACGCGCTACTAACCTATTTTGAGTTCGGCACCCTCGCGGCGCTGGATCTCTTCGTGCGGGCCGAGGTCGAGATTGCCCTGCTTGAGGTCGGGCTCGGCGGTCGTCTGGATGCGGTGAATATGATCGACGCGGATGTCGCGCTGGTCGCCAGTATCGGCCACGACCATGCGGTCTGGCTCGGTGAGACCCTGGATCAGATCGCCTTTGAGAAGGCCGGTATCTTCCGCCCGGGGCGGGCGGCCGTGATTGGCCAGCGCGATGCACCCGCGCGGCTGCGCGAGCGCGCTGAGGAGATCGGCGCGCTGCCGCTGCAGCTTGGGCAGGAGCTGGATTGGAACGCTGGCGAAGCGGGCCAATGGACCTGGCGCGGGCCGCATGGCAAAGAGCATCGGCCGCTGCCCGCGCCCGCGTTGCGCGGGCGCTGCCAGCACGACAATGCCGCCGCCGCGCTCTGCGCCTTGGAGCAGTTGAGCGATCGGCTTCCGGTCAACGTGGCGGCGATCCGCCAAGGCTTATTGCGGGTCAGGCTCGGCGGGCGTTTCACGGTGTTGCCCGGGCAGCCGACCTGGGTGCTCGATGTGGCGCATAATGATCAGGCGGCGCTGGCGTTGGCCGAGAACCTTGCGAACTATCCCTGTCGCGGGCGCCGGTTGGCGGTGCTTTCCCTACTCGCCGATAAGGACCCGCGCGCGGTCATTGCACCGCTTGCCGGGCTGATCGCGCGTTGGCACCTGGGGCCGGCGGCGAGCGAGCGCGCCATGTCGCTGGAGCGCATCGAGGCGGCCTTGACCGAGGGCGCGCCGGCGGCGACCTGGCGATCGCATGCGAATCTGGAGCAGGCGCTCGCCGCCGCTGCGGCCGAGGCCGAGCCACAGGATCTGATCCTGGTGTTCGGCTCCTTCGTCACCGTCGAGGCGGCACTGCGCAGTTCGGGCCTGGCTCCTGTATAATTTCGACTGTTTTATGAATTGCACCCTGGGGCATCATGCAGATGGATGAAGCGGCCAAGAGACGGCTGGTTGGCGCGGCAGTGCTGGTCGCGTTGGCGGTGATCTTTGTGCCGATGCTGGTCGAGCGCGACGACACCGGTCTCGGTGAGCCGATCCTGATCCCGGAGGCGCCCGAGGATGAGGCCTGGCGCGAAGATGACCCTCGCGCCTTCGGGCCGCCGGCGGACGACCGGCTTGCCGAGCCCGAAGACTTGCCGATGCCGCTACCGACGCCGGAGCCGCCCCCTTCGGGGCCGGGCGCCGAGGCGCCTCAGGCCTGGACCTCGATGCCGCCACCACCCGAGCTGGCCGAGTCGCCAGCAGCGCCGGCGCGGACCGAACAGCGCGCGGATGCATCCGCCTCGGCGGCAGCGGGGAGCAGCCGAGACCGCTCGACACCGGCCCCGGCCGGCCCCAAGCCAGTGCCGGCCGGTGCCCGCGCATGGGTCGTCCAGGTCGCGAGCCTTGGCTCGTCGGAGGCCGCGCGCACCCTGCAAGACGAGCTGCGCGGCAAGGGTTATCCGGCCTTTGTCGAGCAGGCCGAGGTGGGGGGACGTCGCTATTATCGGGTCCGGGTCGGCCCGGAGGTCGAACGCGCGCGGGCTGATCGTCTCGCCGAGCAGCTCTCGGCCGACACCGGTGGTCAGCCATTAGTGCAACGGTATCCTTGAGCGGTGAGCCCTATGATCTGGGTCGATTACGTCATCATCGCCATCATCGCGCTCTCGGCGCTGATCGGATTGGCGCGAGGGCTGGTTCGGGAGGTGATCTCGCTCTTGGTGTGGGGTGCCGCCCTAGTCGTGGCCTGGATGTTCTACGAGCCGGTTGCGCTCGAGCTGGCGCCTTGGATCTCAACGCCCTCGGTGCGCATCGGGGTGGCGGTCCTGATCCTGGTGCTCGGCGTGCTCATCGCCGGCGCTATCCTTGGTTATGTGCTGGCGACCTTGGTCGATAAGACCGGGCTCGGCGGGACCGATCGGCTCATGGGGATGCTCTTCGGTGCCGCGCGCGGTGGTGTGTTGGTCGCCTTGGTGGTCTTCATGGCCTCATTGACGCCGCTCACCGAAGACCACTGGTGGAATCAATCGCAACTGCTCGATCAATTCAAGGTCCTGGCCGATTGGATGCTGGAACAGGTACCGCCCGATGTCTACGAGCGCATCAAGGCGCTGTGAGGTAGTCCATGTGTGGAATCGTTGGCATCGTCGGCAAATCGCCGATCAATCAGATCCTCTATGACGCGCTGCTGGTGCTGCAACATCGCGGCCAAGACGCCGCTGGCATCGTCACCAGCGATAGCAAGAAGCTGCACATGCGCAAGGACACGGGTCTGGCGCGGGATGTTTTCCGCACCCGGCACATGCTGCGCCTGCGCGGCAATATGGGCATCGGCCATGTCCGCTATCCGACCGCTGGCGGCTCTTGCTCCTCCGAGGCGCAGCCGTTCTACGTCAACTCGCCCTATGGGATCGTGCTGGCCCATAACGGCAACCTGACCAACGCCGAGGAACTCAAGCGCGACGTCTTCGTCGACGACCTGCGGCATATCAATACCGAATCCGATTCCGAGATCCTGCTCAACGTCTTCGCGCACGAGCTGCAGTTGCAGAACAAGTTGCGCATCGACGAGCAGGACATCTTCCGCGCCGTCGAGGGTGTGCATCGGCGCTGTCGTGGCGGCTACGCGGCGGTGGCGATGATTCCTGGCTTCGGCGTCTTTGGCTTCCGCGACCCGCACGGCATCCGTCCGGTGGTCTATGGCAAGCGCGTCACCAGGGCCGGCGAGGAATACATCATTGCCTCCGAGAGCGTGGCGCTGGATACCATCGGCTTCGAGCTGATCGGCGATGTGGCCCCCGGCGAGTGCGTCTTCATCGACATCGAAGGCCATCTGCACACCAAGCAATGCGCGCCTCAGCCGGTGCTCTCGCCCTGTATCTTCGAGTTCGTCTACTTCGCGCGGCCCGATTCGATCATCGACAACATCTCGGTGCACAAGGCGCGCTCGCGCATGGGCAAGAAGCTGGCGGCGAAGATCAAACGGATCTGGCCGGGGCATGACATCGATGTCGTGATCCCGGTGCCGGATACCAGCCGCACCGCTGCGTTGCAGCTGGCCAATCATCTTGGCGTGCCCTATGCCGAGGGCTTCATCAAGAACCGCTATATCGGCCGCACCTTCATCATGCCCGGCCAGCAGGTGCGCAGGAAATCGGTGCGCCAGAAGCTGAACGCGATCGATCTCGAGTTCCGTAAGAAGAACGTGCTCTTGGTCGATGACTCCATCGTTCGTGGCACCACCTCGCAGCAGATCATCCAGATGGCGCGTGATGCCGGCGCGCGGCGGGTCTACTTCGCCTCGGCCGCACCGCCGGTGCGCTATCCGAATGTGTACGGGATCGATATGCCGTCGGCGAGCGAGCTGGTCGCGCACGCGCGCAGCGAGGCCGAGATCGAGAAAGCGCTTGGCGCGGATCGGCTCTTCTTCCAGGATCTAGACGATCTGATCGACGCCGTGCAGAAGCGCGGCAAGAGCCTGGTCGACCGTTTTGATACCTCGGTTTTCGATGGCGTCTATGTGACCGGTGATGTGACCCCGGACTATCTCGAAGAGCTGGAGCGATCGCGCAGCGATGGCGCCAAGCAAGAGCGCCGCTCGGGTCAGGATGAGACCGTGATCGAACTCTATAACACGGCATGAAGCTCGCGACGCGCGCGATCCGCACCGGCCATCAGCGTACCAGCGAGGGCGAGCACTGCGAGCCGATCTTTGCTACCTCGAGCTTCGTCTTCGCGAGCGCGGCCGAGGCCGCCGCTCGATTCTCCGGCGAGCAGCCGGGGAATATCTATTCGCGCTTCACCAATCCAACCGTGCGCGCCTTCGAGCAGCGGCTCGCCGCGCTCGAGGGTGGTGAGGCCTGTGTCGCGACGGCCTCCGGGATGGCGGCGATCCTGGCGACCTGCATGGGCTTACTGCAGGCCGGCGATCGCATTCTCGCGGCCCGTAGCCTGTTCGGCAGCACGACCATGCTGTTCGACAAATACCTCACGCGCTTTGGTATCGCCACCGACTACGTGCCGCTCAGTGACCTTGACGCCTGGGCCGCCGCGATTCGGCCCGAGACCAAGCTGCTGTTCGCCGAGACGCCCTCGAACCCGCTCACCGAGATGGTCGCGATCCGCCCACTGAGCGAGATTGCCCACGCCCACAGCTGCCTGCTTGCGATCGATAATTGCTTCTGCACGCCGGTGCTGCAACGCCCGCTCGAGCAAGGCGCCGACCTGGTGATCCATTCGGCGACCAAGTACCTGGACGGGCAGGGCCGCTGCGTCGGCGGCGCGGTGGTTGGCGATGCCAAGCGTGTCGGCGAGGACGTGTTCGGCGTGGTGCGGACCGCCGGCCCCTCGCTCAGCCCGTTCAATGCCTGGCTGTTCTTGAAAGGCCTGGAGACCTTGCACCTGCGCATGTACGCCCATGCGGCGAGTGCGCTGACACTGGCGCGCTGGCTGGAGGCGCATCCAGCGGTGGCGCGCGTCTATTATCCGGGGCTGGCGGATCATCCACAGCATCACCTGATCGCGGCCGGCCCCAACCCAGGTCCGGACGCACAACAGCAGACCGGCGGCGGGATCATCGCCTTCGAGGTCACGGCACCGCAGCCGAGCTGGGCGCGCAAAGCGGCTTGGTCGGTGATCGACGCCACGCAGTTGCTCTCGATCACCGCCAATCTGGGCGATACCAAGACCACCATCACCCATCCAGCGACCACGACCCACGGACGCCTGAGCCCCGAGGCGCGGGCCGAGGTCGGGATCGGCGAGGGACTGATCCGCCTCGCCGTCGGGCTCGAGGATGTAGCCGACATCCAGGGCGATCTCGCGCGCGGTTTGGATGCCCTCGGAGACTGGCGTTGAGCCTGACGATGCGCAGGACTGGGCCTTACCATCAAGCGCTCGCCAGGCGGCGTCGAGGCTCAACGCCGACGCGCGCGCTCAACAGTTCTTGCAGATCTCGCGCGTGAAGGCCTCGAGTTTGTGGGTGTCGGCGGCGAAGAGTCGAATCCCCTCGGCGAGCTTCTCGGTCGCCATCGCATCCTCGTTCAGGCTCCAACGGAAGGCCTGCTCGTCATAACTGACCTTGGGGATGTCCATGCCGCGCGCGGCCTCGGCGTCGAGCTTGCGTGGTACCGAGCCATCGGCTTCGGCGAGTTCGGCCAAGAGCTTGGGCGCGATGGTCAGATAGTCGCAGCCGGCCAGCTCGAGGATTTCATCCAGGTTGCGGAAGCTCGCGCCCATGACGATGGTCTCGTAGCCGTGGCGCTTGTAGTAGTTGAAGATCTCGGTCACCGATTTGACGCCAGGATCCTCGTCGGCGGGATAGCCGGTGACGTTCTCGGCATCCTTGTACCAGTCCAGGATGCGGCCGACGAAGGGCGAGATCAGGGTCACCCCGGCCTCGGCGCAGGCCACCGCTTGCGCGAAGCTGAACAGCAACGTCAGGTTGCAATGAACGCCCTGCTTCTCCAGGTGCTCGGCGGCGCGGATGCCCTCCCAGGTCGAGGCGATCTTGAACAGGACGCGCTGGCGCGGATCGATGTCGATCTCCTCATAGAGCGCGATCAAGCCCTCGGCGCGCGCGATGGTGCCCTCGGTGTCGAACGAGAGCCGCGCATCGATCTCGGTCGAGACCCGACCCGGGACGATCTTCAGGATCTCAGCGCCGAAGTTGACCGCAAGCTTGTCCATGGTCCAAAGAGCGTGCTCGTCGGCGTTGGCACCCTTGTCCTTGCCAAAACTCACCGCGTCCTCGACCAGATGGCGATACGCTGGCATCTGCGCGGCCTTGTAGAGGAGCGACGGATTGGTGGTCGAGTCCTGGGGCTGATACTCGGCGATGGCCTCGAAGTCGCCGGTATCGGCGACCACGGTGGTCATGGCCTTGAGTTGTTCGAGCTTGCTCATGATGCTGTCACCTTGGATGGGTCGGGACGGTTTAGCCTCTGCCTAGGCGGATACCATAGTCGATCCCACTCAAGATTGGGAATGGGGATCGATACTTGCGTGATCCTTCATGATTGACGGTTGATCTCCCACCTGGGAGCAATGGGAGGACTTCAACGAGATGCGCAAAGCGATGCAAGGGCCGGTGGATGTGCTCGATCCGGCACAGCGCGCCGATCTGGCGACCCAACAGATCCTGCGCCGGCAGCTTGGGACCATCGAGGCCAATGTCGAGGGCGCGCGGCAGAACCTCGATAGCGAATTCCTCCATGATCTGCGCGTCGCGATCCGCCGCACGCGCTCGGCGCTGAGCCAGATCAAGGGCGTTTTTCCTGAGCCCACAGTCACCGATTTCAAGGCGCGTTTCGCCTGGCTGCAGCAGGTGACCGGACCGGTGCGCGACCTCGATGTCTATCTGCTCGATTTCCCGACCCTGCGGCAGCGCCTGCCGGCGCCCTTGCAGCCGGATCTCGAGCCCTTGTACCAGTTGCTGCTCGCGCAACATGCCAAGGCCCAACAGCAGCTGGCGCTGGAACTCGCGTCGCCGAGATTCAAGCAATTGCTCGAGGATTGGCGGGCGTTTCTCGATGCGCCCGTTGCCGTCGATGCCGCGCGTGCCGAGGCGTTGCCGACACAGGCCGCGTTGCCGATCAAGCAGGTCGCCGATCAGCGCATCCGCACGCTGCTCAAGCGGATGCGCGCCGAGGGCCGAGCGATCAGTGAGGCGTCACCGCCGGAGGATCTGCACGAGCTGCGCAAAAGCGGCAAGAAGCTGCGCTACCTGATGGAGTTCTTCCAGAGCCTGTACGAGAAGAAGCGGATATGCGAGCAGATTAAGCAGACTAAACGGCTGCTCGATAACCTCGGGCATTTTCAGGATACCGCAGTGCAGGCCCGGCATCTGCGCGAGACCGCCGACGCGAGTGGCGGCGAGACTCGGCTTCCGTCCGCCACCTGGCTGGCGATGGGCGCGCTGATCGGGCAGCTGTTGCAGGATCAGGCACGCGCCCGCAACGGATTCGCTGAAGTCTTCGCCGGGTTCGATAGCGCCGAGAATGCCGTGCGCTTCAAGACACTGCTTGCCGATGATTCAGCGCTTCGGCGCAAGCGCAAGCGAGCGCGAAAACGGTAGACGATCGATGCGTCGCTCAGGTCAACAGTCGGCGCAGGATGTCGGTATAGATGGTCGAGAGCAGATCCAGCTCCTCGACACCGACGCATTCATCGACCTTATGGATGGTCGCGTTGATCGGCCCGAGTTCGACCACTTGGGCGCCCGTCGGCGCGATGAAGCGACCATCCGAGGTGCCGCCGACGGTCGAGCGCTGGGTCGGCTCGTCGGTGACGGCGAGGATCGCGGCTTGGGTGGCTTCAACCAGTGCGCCAGCGGGGGTTAGGAATGGATGCCCGGAAACGCGCCAATCGATCTGGTGATCCAGCCCATGGCGGTCGAGGATTGCCTGGATGCGTTGCTGAAGCGCCTCCGGCGTCTGCTCGGTCGAGAAGCGCAGGTTGAACAGCACCTCGAGTTCGCCGGGGATCACATTATCGGCGCCGGTGCCAGCGTGGATGTTCGAGATCTGGAAGCTGGTCGGCGGGAAGTGCTCGTTGCCCGCGTCCCAGCGCTCGGCGCAGAGTTCGGCCAAGGCCGGCGCCGCGCGATGCACCGGATTATCGGCCAGCGTCGGATAGGCCACATGCCCCTGCTTGCCACGAATCCGCAGCCGCCCGCCGAGGCTGCCGCGGCGGCCGTGCTTGATGATGTCGCCGAGCCGCTGGTGGCTCGAGGGCTCGCCGACCAGCGCGTAGTCGATGCGCTCATCGCGCGCCGAGAGCGCCTCGACCACGCGGCGGGTGCCGTCGATCGAGGGGCCTTCCTCATCGCTGGTGATCAGGAACGCGATCGAGCCTCGATGATCGGGATGTGCGGCGATGAAGTGCTCGGTCGCGGTGATCATCGCCGCAAGTGAGCCCTTCATATCGCAGGCGCCGCGGCCATAGAGCAGGCCGTCGCGGATCTCGGGCGCGAAGGGGTCGGAGGTCCAGTCGGCGCGCGGACCCGGCGGCACCACATCGGTATGACCGGCGAAGCAGAACAGCGGCCCTTCGCTGCCGCGCCGGGCCCAGAGGTTGTCGACCTCGCCAAAGCGCATCGGCTCGATCGCGAAGCCGAGCGCCGCTAGCCGCTCGGCCATCAACGGTTGGCAGCCGGCATCCTCGGGAGTCACTGAGCGTCGGCGGATAAGATCTAGGGCCAGCTCGAGGGTGGCCGAGGGATTGTTTGTATCGGTCGCTGAAGCGGCGTGCATCGTATCCTCAGTCTTGCGCGTACCTAAGCAGCTGCCCACTGTCTACTTCCCGATGATCGCCCAACTGTGGTTCTCACATCGGGAGACGTTGATGGACGCTTTCTAGATATCGCGCAGCAACTCGTTGATGCCGACCTTGCCGCGAGTCTTCTCGTCGACCTGCTTGATGATGACCGCGCAGTAGAGGCTGTGCGTGCCGTCCTTTGCGGGCAGGTTGCCGGGAACGACGACGGCGCCAGCGGGCACGCGGCCGTAGGTGATCTCGCCGGTCTCGCGGTGATAGATCTTGGTGCTCTGGCCGATGTAGACCCCCATCGAGATCACCGCGCCTTGCTCGACGATGACGCCCTCGACGATCTCGGAGCGCGCGCCGATGAAGCAATCGTCCTCGATGATGGTCGGCGCGGCCTGGATCGGCTCGAGCACGCCGCCGATGCCGACGCCACCGGAGAGGTGCACATTCTTGCCGATCTGGGCACAGGAGCCCACAGTGGCCCAGGTGTCGACCATGGTGCCGGAGTCGACATAGGCGCCGATGTTGACGTAGGAGGGCATCAGCACACAGCTCGGCGCGATGTAGGAGCCGCGCCGGGCGGTCGCCGGCGGCACCACGCGCACGCCGCCGTCGCGGAAGTCCTTGGAGCTGACGTCGGCGTACTTTGACGGCACCTTGTCGTAATAGTTGGTGAAGCCGCCCTTGATGAACTGGTTGTCTTCGATGCGGAACGAGAGCAGCACCGCCTTCTTGATCCAGTCGTTGACGACCCAGTCGCCAGCATGCGGCTGGGCAACGCGTAGCTCACCGCAATCGAGTCGCTCGATGGTGTCGATGACCGCATCGCGCACGTGGGTCTCGACCGTGCGCGGTGTGATCTCGGCGCGGTGCTCGAAGGCCTGCTCGATGATCGATTGGTGTTCGCTGTGTTGCTCGGACATGGTTGGCTCCGGTGGAGATTGTTGGAAAGAGAACGTGAACCAAGTTCAGGTTGATCAGGACAAACCGCGCTGCCCGATGAGCACGACGATGTCACGCGGTTCGTCATAACTGCTCGCAGACCGCGCGGATGCGCTGGGCGGCCTCGATACAGTCATCGAGCGGGGGCACCAGCGCCATGCGGATGTGGTTCAGGCCGGGGTCGCCGTGCTCGCCGGCGCGCGACAGGAACCGCCCGGGTAGCACGCGCAGGTTCTGCTCGGCGAGCAGACGGCGCGCGAACTCGGTATCCGGGATCGGTGTGCGCGGCCAGAGATAGAAGCCGGCTGGCGGGATGCTGAACGCGAGCACGCCGTCCAAAATCGTGGCCACGGCGGCGAACTTCTCGCGATAGAGGCGCCGATTCTCGATCACATGCGCCTCGTCTTGCCAGGCCAGGAGACTCGCCTGCTGATGTTGCAGCGGCATCGCGCAGCCGTGGTAGGTACGATACTGGAAGAACGGCTCGATCAGCTGCGCATCGCCAGCGACGAAGCCGGAGCGCAGCCCGGGCGCATTGGAGCGCTTCGAGAGGCTATGGAAACAGACGCAGCGCCGATAATCATCGAGACCCAGCGCGGCGGCGGCCTGCAGCAGTCCGGGTGGTGGGCTCGCCTCGTCGAGATACAGCTCGGCGTAGCATTCATCGGCGGCGATGATGAAGTCGTGCCGCTGCGCCAGCTCGATTAGGTGCATCAGTTGGGCCTGGTCCATCACCGCGCCGGTCGGGTTGCCAGGCGAGCAGATATAGATCAGCTGGCAGCGCTCCCAGACGGATTCCGGCACGCGCTCGAGGTCTGGCAACCAATGCGTGTCCTTGCTGCAGGGGAGCAGATAGGGCGTGGCCCCGGCGAGCAGCGCGGCCCCTTCGTAGATCTGGTAGAAGGGGTTGGGCATCAGCACCAGCGCATCCTCGCGCGGGTCGATCATCGCTTGGGCGAAGGCGAACAGGGCCTCGCGGGTGCCGTTGACCGGCAGCACTTGGGTCTGTGGATCGATCCCGCTCGCGCCGAGCCCGAAGCGGCGAGCGAGCCAGGCGGCGATGGCTTGGCGTAGCTCGGGCAGCCCGCGCGTGCTGGGATAGCTTGCGAGCTGGTCGATATGCGCGACCAGCGCGTTGGCGATGAACGCTGGTGTGGCATGCTTGGGCTCACCGATCGAAAGCGCGATGGCCGATAACTCGGCGGGCGGCTCGATATCGCGCATGAGCGCCGCTAACTTCTCGAACGGGTAGGGTTGCAGGCGGCTGAGGTTCGGGTTCATCGCAGCGAGAGGGCGGTGGGCTGGCGTCGAGCCTCGCCGCCATTGGAAAGCGGTTTCCTAGGCACAATCGCGCAGTATAGGGCAGGGTGCCGATCCGCTCCACTCACAGACAGCCGGCGGAGGCCGTTCCGATGAGCCTGATCCATAGCATCCATCATGTGAGCCTGATCGTCGCCGATACCGAGCGCGCGCTCGCGTTCTATCGCGATCTGCTCGGGCTCGAGGTCGAACCGACACGGCCGCAGCTGGGCTTCGCGGGCGCCTGGCTGCGTGTGGGCGCTCAGCAGATCCACCTGCTGGAGCTGCCGAATCCGGACCCGGTCGCGGCGCGTCCCGCCCATGGCGGGCGGGATCGTCACCTGGCGCTGACGGTGCCCGATCTCGAGGCGGTGATGGCCGTACTCGACGCTGCCGCGATCCCCTATACGCTAAGTCGCTCTGGCCGCCGCGCGTTGTTTGCGCGCGATCCTGATGCCAATGCGCTCGAGCTGATCGAGCAGCCACCTCACCAGCCGTTGTAATACCAGAGGTTGTTCCAGTCCGAGGGTGTCAGTGGCTCGCCGCTGGCGCTGGATGGCTCGGAACGCTCGGGGGCTTGATCCTCGGCGAGACTGCCGCGCGTGAGTGGACCGCCTGCCGTTGGCGGTGGGCGCCTTGATTCCACTGGCGGTCCCGCTGGTGCCAGCGGGTTGAACCAGGGGCTGCGGTTGAGGTACAGCCGACGCTCGGTCTCGATCATCTCGCGCATCTCCTGCCGTCGCCGCCGTTGTTGGTCCTGGCGCTCGTCGCGCTTGGCCGCTCCGACTGGGTCTAGCGCATCATGTCTGGCCTGATGCGCGGCGCGCCGTTGCGCATGTAATGCGCGGCGCTGAGCCCGCACTTCCTCCAGCCAGCGGGGGATTTGCGGCGGATGCGCGCTCGGCGCTGGCATGGGCGCATACGGCGAAGGTGTCCGCGCGTCGGCCGCTTGCGGCGCATCGGCGGCTTGCTGCTCGCCGAGCGGAGCGCCCCGGGCGATATGGTCAGTATCGGCAAGGCCGAAGCCCATGCTCGCGAGTAGGGCGATGATGCATGTGCGTGAAAGGCGAGTGATCGACATGGTCAACCCGGTGGGATGCATGCTGTCGGGAGGGTGAGGCTAGGATGCATCATCAGGATTTCAACGCCTAGCCTAGGCGCTCAGTTGCCGGTTGGGTTTTGGTCGAGGCGGTCGTGGACCTCGCGCCGCAGGCAGCTCAGCGTTTGACCGCAGCGGATCGGCGTGGCATCGCGGGTGGCGATGAAAAATACATCCTCGACCTCGGCGCCGACGGTGGCGATCTTGGCGCCCCGGACCTGAATGTCGCAACGCTCGAAAACAGTCCCGATCTCGGCCAGCAGTCCGGGCCGATCGCGCGTGGTGAGCAGCATGAGCGTGCGCTGATTGGCTGCGTCGTCGGTAAAGCTGATCCGGGTTTCGATGGGAAAATACCGCAGCTGACGCGGCAGGCGCCGGTTGACGCGCGGCTCGGTGTGCGCGGATTGGCGCAGTTCGTGGCGCAGTTGCTCGGCCAGTTCGTCGCTGACCTCGCCCTGCTCGAGGGGCTCATGGTCTCGGGTCAGCACCTGGAAGACATTCAGCGCCATGCCGTCATCGGTGGTGATGATGCGGGCATTGACGATATCCAGGTTGCGCTGATCGAGCAGCGCGGTGATCCGCACGAAGAGATTTTCGCAATCCTGGGTGTAGATGAAGATCTCGGTACAGCCGCGCGTCGGTAACCGGCGCAGATTGACCATCGGCAGATCCTCAGGCTGCGCCTCGAGAATGCGCTTGGTCTGCCAAGCGATCTCCTCCGGTTGACTGGGCGCGAAGAAATCCACCGAGAAGCGAAACCAGAGGTTGCGACAATCCTCGGCCTCGATGCCCTGGCGCGCGAGGATACGCATGGCCTCGATCTGCTTCTGCTCGATGAGCACATCCTGTGCCTGCGGGTTGTCGAGCCCGCGGTCGAGGCTGCGCCGCGCGGCGTGGTACAGCTCGCGTAGCAGGGCATCCTTCCAGGTGCTCCAGCGTTTCGGATTGGTGCCGCGCACATCGGCCACGGTGAGCAGGTAGAGGTAATCGAGTCGGTTGATATCGCTGATCTGCTCGGCAAAGGCCTGGATCACGGCCGGGTCCGAGATGTCCTTGCGCTGCGCGGTGACCGACATCAGCAGATGATTCTCGACCAGCCAGGCCACCAGCCGGCTATCGAACTCGCTGAGGTAGTGCAGCTGGCAGAAATCCCAGGCGTCGTGCGCGCCGAGCACGGAATGATCGCCGCCGCGACCCTTGCCGATATCGTGGAACAGGGCGGCCAGATAGAGGATCTCGAGCTTGGGCACGCGCCGCGCGACCGCGCTGCACAGCGGCAGTTCGTGGTCGTGCACGGGGACCGAGAAGCGGCGCAGATTGCGCAGCACGCGCAACGTATGCTCGTCGACGGTGTAGACATGAAAGAGGTCGTACTGCATGCGCCCGACGATATTGGCAAAGGCCGGGATATAGCTCGCGAGCACTCCATAGCGGTTCATCCGCCGCAGGGTATCGGTGACCCCGCTCGGATGCCGCAGGATCTCCATGAACAGGCTGCGCGCGCGCACGTCCTCGCGGAAGGCGTCGTCGATGCGATGGCGATTCTCGCGGATCAGGCGGATGGTCGAGGCGCGGACCCCATGCAGCCGGGGGCGTAGTTGCAGGAGATGAAAAACTTCGAGCAAGGCGATCGGGCGGTGCTTGAAGACCTGTTCATGTGTGACTTCCAGGTAGCCGCTGCGGCTCTGAAAACGGCGGTTGATCGGCTCCGGCGGACCGATGCGATCCTGCAGCAGGATGGCCTCGCGAAACAGCTGCAGCAGCATCTCATTGAGCCGGTTCAGCTCCATCACCGTGCGGTAGTACTGCTGCATGAACTGCTCCACGGCGAGATTGTCGCTGTGGTCGCTGTAGCCGAATTGGTCGGCGAGGGTGCGCTGGTAGTCGAATAGCAGGCGATCCTCGTGGCGGCCGGTGAGCCGATGCAGGGCAAAGCGGATGCGCCAGAGCAGGGCGCGGCCCTCGATGAGGGCGAGGTGCTCGCTCTCGGTCAGGAAGCCGTGGTCGACGAGTTCGAGCAGGGAGCCGGAGCCGAAGTGGCGTTTGGTCACCCAGCTGATCATCTGGATGTCGCGCAGACCGCCCGGATTCTCCTTGATGTTGGGCTCTAGGTTGTAGGCGGTCTCGCCGTAACGGCGCCAGCGTTTGTGCTGCTCGGCGATCTTGGCCTCGAAGAAGCGGTCGGTCGGCCACAGGTGCGCGGGCGCAATCGCCGCTTGGAGCTGATCGAAGAGCGCGGCGCGCCCGGTGATGAAACGCGCTTCGATCAGGTTGCTGATGACGGTGAGGTCATCGGCCGCAGCGCTGGCGCATTCAGGCAGAGTGCGCACCGCGTGGCCAAGCTCGATGCCGATGTCCCAGAGGAAGGTGATGAGCGTGGTCAGTGGTGCCTGCAGCGGCTCGAGTTGGTCCGCGTCGACCAGGATCAGCAGGTCGATGTCCGAGGCCGGATGCAGCTCGGCACGGCCATAACCGCCGACGGCGATCAGGGCGCCGGCTTCGGTATCTGGCATCAAACGTTGCCAGGCGCAGCGCAGGAGCATGTCGATCGCCTGCGAGCGCGCCTGCAGCAGTTGGCCGACCGGAGCCCCCTGGTCGTAGCTGTCGAAGAGCCGTGCGCGCACCTCCTTGACGGTGTCGCGAAAGCGCGCCAGCGCGGCGCCCTCGTCGACACCGAGCAGCTCGGCTTCGCGCTCGAGCACGCCGAGTGTGAGTGCGCTGTCGGTTCTCACCCGGCGCTGGCGCGTAGCCAGACCGGCGCTTGCAGGCCGTCGGCTGTTTCGGTGAGCGGGTCGTGGTCATCGCTCGCCGCCGCGCGCTCCTCGTCGCGCAACGTCAGCACCTCGCGGCCCGTCTCGGTGATCAGGATCGTGTGCTCCCACTGGGCCGAGAGGGCGCGGTCCTTGGTGACCACGGTCCAGCCGTCCGGCAGCAGCTTGACGAAGCGCTTGCCGGCATTGACCATCGGCTCGATGGTGAAGCACATGCCGGGCTGCAGCCTGAGGCCATCGCCGGGCTTGCCATAGTGCAGCACCTGCGGCTCCTCGTGAAATTCACGGCCGATGCCATGGCCGCAATATTCCCGCACGACCGAGAAGCGATGACGCTCGACGAAGGTCTGGATGGCATGGCCGATGTCGCCGAGCGTGGCACCGGGGCCGGCCGTGGCGATGCCGACGCGCAGCGCCTGCTGGGTGGTGTCGACGAGCCGCCGCGCGAGCACGGTCGCTTCGCCCGCGAAGAACATCTTGCTGGTATCGCCGTGGTAGCCATCCTTGATCACGGTGATGTCGATATTGACGATGTCGCCCTTCTTGAGGCGCTTGTTGCCGGGAATCCCGTGGCAGACCTGATTGTTGACCGAGGTGCAGATCGAGCGCGGGAAGCCGCGATAGTTGAGTGGCGCGGGAATCGCTTCGAGTTCGTTGACGATGAACGCATGGCAGATGCGATCGAGTTCGTCGGTGGTGGTGCCGGGGACGACGTGCGGCCCGATCATCTCGAGCACGGAGGCGGCGAGCCGCCCCGCAACGCGCATCTTCTCGATCTCCTCGGCATTTTTTATGGCAACACTCATGGGCTCAGGATTCCGGCGGCTGCGGTCATACAGATGGATAATGAAGACGTGCCTATCGACAACGCGGTTTGCGACGATCAAATCCAGCATGGTATAAGACGCGGCGGAGTCGAGCAATTGACGCTCGTGCTCGCCACGGGGCCCATCCTGATGCATGGGGCTGCTCGATGTCGCACAGACCCGAGATGCCGGTCGTCTCGCTGAAGGTCAAGGCCGGAAGCCCGGCGGGCGACACCGGCGGCTCCCGGCGAAGCCCCCGATGGGACTCCGATAAGCGATTGAAAAGTTGATCGAGACCATGCCGCGATGGGCGCCGAGCGCCAGCGCGCGCGATTAAACGCCACACACGCGCCGACACATGATGCCGGGTGCCTCGAGAGAGGTTGCATCATGGAGTGCGTGGAGGCCCAACCCGATACGAGAGAACATCATGAGTGACGTTTCAATGCGGCAGATGCTGCAGGCTGGTGTGCATTTTGGCCATCAGACACGCTACTGGAACCCGAAGATGGCCGCGTACATCTTCGGCCAGCGTAACAAGATCCATATCGTCAATCTCGAGCGCACCCTGCCGCTCTATCAGGAGGCGATGAGCTACCTGGGGAAGCTCGCCGCGAATGGCGGTAAGATCCTCTTCGTCGGCACCAAGCGGGCCGCGCAGGAAGCGATTCGCGAGGAGGCGAATCGCTGCAACATGCCCTTCGTCAACCATCGTTGGCTGGGCGGCATGCTGACCAATTTCAAGACTGTCAAACAGTCCATCGCCCGGCTGAAGGAACTCGAGTCGATGTTCGAGGACGGCAGTATCGAGCGCTTCGGCAAGAAAGAGCAGCTCACGCTGCGTCGCGAACTCGACAAGCTCGAACTCAGCCTCGGCGGCATCAAGAACATGAACGGGTTGCCCGATGCGCTGTTCGTGGTCGATGTCGGCCATGAAAAGATTGCGGTCAACGAGGCCAACAAGCTGGGTGTGCCCGTGGTCGGCGTCGTCGACACGAACAACGATCCGAGCCGGGTCGATTATGTGATCCCCGGCAATGATGATGCGATTCGCGCGGTGCGGCTTTACATCGAGGGCGCCGCCTCCGCCATCCTGGATGGTCGGCAGACCGCTGCGGCCATGGCCGGCGGCCGTGATCCGGCCGAGGAGCCCGAAGCGGCGGTTGTGGACTGATTTGGCGGACTGATGGGCTCGGGCCGGGCTCCAGTTTGGGCCGGCTCGACCCTGGCAATTTTTATCGAGGCTCGAGACGCCCTCGTCTCGAGCCCTATCATGATCTTTTTGGCACGATCTTTTTGGAGTGACTCATGGCGATTTCAGCCGCACTGGTCAAGGAGCTGCGCGAACGCACCGGCGCCGGCATGATGGAATGCAAGAAGGCGCTGGTCGAGACAGATGGGAACATCGACGCGGCCATCGAGGCGATGCGTAAGTCAGGCCAGGCCAAGGCCGCGAAAAAGGCCGGCCGGGTCGCCGCTGATGGCGTCGTCGAACTCAAGATCGCCGACGATCAGCATGCGGCGGTGATGGTCGAGGTCAACAGCGAGACCGATTTCGTCGCCAAGGACGCGCATTTCGCCGGCTTTGCCGCCGCCGTGGCCGAGACCGCGCTGGCCAGCGCGGTTGCTGACGAGGCTGCGCTGGCCGCGCAGCCGCTGGCGGGCGGCGATGGTGAGAGCGTCGAGGAGGCGCGCCAGGCGCTGATCGCGAAGATCGGCGAGAACGTCGCCGTGCGTCGCATGCAGCGTTTCGATGCCCCCGCAGGAACCTTCCATCGCTATCGGCATGGCGTGCGTATCGCGGTGCTGGTCGAAATGGTCGGCGGCGATGAAGACCTGGGGCGCGATGTCGCGATGCACATCGCCGCCTCGAGCCCGCTCTGCGTCTCGGCCGAGGATGTGCCAGCCGAGGCGCTGGAGAAGGAGCGCGAGATCTTCAAGGCACAGGCGCTCGAGAGTGGCAAGCCAGCCAATATCGTCGATAAAATCACCGATGGCCGGATGCGCAAATACCTCGAGGAAGTGACCCTGCTCGGGCAGACGTTCATCAAGGATCCGGACACCCAGGTCGGCGATCTGCTCAAGGCGCGTGGTGCCGAGGTCAAACGCTTCGTGCGCATGGAGGTGGGCGAGGGCATCGAGAAGAAGGTCGAGAACTTCGCCGATGAGGTCAAGGCCCAGGCCGGTCAGGTCGACGCCTAGCTTTCTACTGACGCCAGGATCGAAACGTGTCGCAGCCCCCTTATCGGCGTATCTTGTTGAAGTTGAGCGGTGAAGCGCTCATCGGGGATGCGTCTTACGGTATCGATCCGGTGCTCTTAGGACGGCTCGCCGATGATGTCGCGGAGTCCGCGCAGCAGGGCTTGCAGATCGCGCTGGTCATCGGCGGCGGCAATCTCTTTCGCGGCGCTGCGCTCGCGGCCGAGGGCATGGACCGCGTGACCGGTGACCACATGGGCATGCTGGCCACGGTGATGAACGCGCTGGCGATGCAGGATGCCCTCGAACGCCGCTCGGTGCCGACCCGGGTCATGTCGGCGCTGAAGGTCAATCAAGTCTGCGAGGACTATATCCGCCGCCGCGCGCTCAGGCATCTCGACAAGGGGCGGGTGACCATCTTCGCGGCCGGGACCGGCAATCCGTTCTTCACCACTGATTCCGCCGCAAGTCTGCGCGCCGTCGAGATCGGCGCGGATCTCCTGATCAAGGCGACCAAGGTCGATGGGGTCTTTTCAGACGACCCGATGACCCATCCGGATGCGATCTTCTATAAGCGCTTGACGTATGATCAAGCAATTGCCGAACGGCTGCAGGTGATGGATACGACCGCCATCGTGCTCTGTCGCGACAATCGGATTCCGCTGCGCATCATGAACATTTACGAGGCCGGTGCGCTTGCCCGAGTGGCGGCGGGCGAGGATATTGGCTCGCTGGTGGTGACTGGACACGAACAATGATCGATGACATCAAGAAAGACGCCGCTGACCGGATGTCAAAGAGTGCCGAGGCGCTGCGGCACGAGTTGGCGAAGATTCGCACCGGCCGCGCCCATCCGTCGCTGCTCGACCACGTGAAGGTGAGCTACTACGGCTCCGAGGTGCCGATCAATCAGGTCGCGAATGTGGCGGTTGAAGACGCCCGCACCCTGACGGTGACACCTTGGGAGCGCAACATGGTGCAGGCGGTCGAGAAGGCCATCATGCAATCCGATCTTGGGGTCAATCCGAACAGTGCCGGCGTCGTGATCCGTGTCCCCATGCCGGCGCTGACCGAGGAGCGGCGTCGCGATCTGCAGCGCATCGCCCGACAAGAGGCGGAGCAGACCCGCGTTGCGGTGCGCAATATCCGCCGCGATGCGAATAATGAACTCAAGGAACTCGTCAAGGAGAAGCTGATCTCGGAAGATGATGAACGCCGCGGCCAAGAGATCGTGCAGAAACTGACCGATCAGTTCGTCAAGGAGGTCGATCAGATTCTTGACGAGAAAGAGCAGGATCTGATGGCGATTTGAGCGGCGCTCGCTTCCCTAGATGCAGCCTTGCGACGTCCGCTGACAGTCAATGAGTTCCGCGACCCGGCCTGATCATGAAGGGCCTCAACCCGGGGTTCCGACCCATGTTGCCATCATCATGGACGGCAATGGCCGTTGGGCGCGGCAGCGCGGCCTGCCGAGAACGCAAGGTCATCGCGCGGGCGCCAAGAGTGTGCGCGCGGTGGTCGAGCAAGGACTGCGCAGTGGCGTGCACATGCTCACGCTGTTTGCGTTCAGCAGCGAGAACTGGCGCCGTCCGCGCGCCGAGGTCAACACCCTGCTTGAACTCTTCATGAGCACCTTGCGGGCCGAGGTCAATCGGCTTGTCGAGCATGATGTGCGGTTGCGTTTCATCGGTGATCTCTCGGCCTTCTCGAACAAGCTCCAACGCCAGATCGCCGAGGCCGAGGAGGCAACCCGTGATGGCCAAGCCCTCTTGCTACAGATCGCGGCCAATTACGGTGGCCGTTGGGATATTGCGCAATCGGTCCGGGCCTTGGCGCATGAAGTCGCGCAGGGGCGGCTGCAACCGAGCGCCATCGATGAGGCGGTGATCGCCTCGCGCCTCTGCACCGCCGGTCTTCCGGAACCCGATTTGTTCATTCGTACTGGGGGCGAGAAGCGTATCAGTAACTTCCTGCTTTGGCAGAGTGCCTACGCCGAACTCTATTTTTCCGATCTGATGTGGCCGGAATTCGATGCCGATGCGTTTGTCGCCGCGCTGCGGGATTTCGGGCGTCGCCAGCGTCGCTTTGGGCTGACCAGTGAGCAGGTGACCGAACTGGCGGATGCCTATGGCGGCTGAGAACGCTCCCGGGGGACGCATGCAGGGGTTGCGCGCGCGTGTGTTGACCGCGCTGCTGCTGGCACCGCTGGTGATGGGCGCCGTGTTGTTGCTCCCGAGCCCCTGGTTCGCGGTGCTGATGGCACTGTTCGTCGCCATGGGCGCTTGGGAATGGTCGGGGCTGGCCGGCTTCGATGCCGGCCTTGCCCGCGCTGGCTACATGGTGCTGATCCTGCTTTGTTTGCCGCTCGTCTGGCTGTTGGCACCAAGCGATTGGCACGCCTTCATCCTCGCGCTCGCGGCGCTCTGGTGGCTCGTGCTGGCGCTGCGTTTGCCCCTGATACAGCGCATCGATCAGGCGCCGCAGGTCGAACCCTCCCTGCTGGTGCTCGGCCTGTTGGTGTTGGTCACCCCTTGGCTCGCGCTGGTCCATTTGCATGCCATGCCGACCAATGGCCCTCTGATTGCGCTGAGTCTGCTGATGCTGATCTGGATTGCCGACAGCGCGGCCTATTTCAGCGGGCGGCGCTTCGGTCGCGCGAAGTTGTCGGCAGTGCTCAGCCCGGGTAAGACCCGGGTGGGCGTCTACGTCGGCGTGGCGGCGGCAGCCCTGTGGGGGCTGCTGGTCGCGCTGCTGCTCGGTTTGGCGGCGCCGCAAGCGTTCTTTTTGCTAGTGATTTGCGTGCTGACAGCGGTGCTGTCGGTGGTGGGCGACCTCTTCGAGAGCTGGCTGAAACGCCGTCGTGGTATCAAGGATGCCGGTTCCCTGTTGCCAGGTCATGGCGGCATGCTGGATCGTATCGACAGTCTGACGGCAGCGGCGCCGATCTTCGCGCTCGGCTTCATCTGGCTCATCGGCGGGCAATAATGGGAGGAGAGGCTATGATCGGTATCACGGTGCTCGGGTCGACCGGCTCGATCGGGGTCAGCACGCTCGATGTGGTGCTGCGGCATCCGGAGCGCTTTCGGGTGGTGGCGCTCAGCGCGCATCGCAACGTCGAGCGCATGGCCGAGCAGTGCCGGCGCGTTCAGCCTTCCTACGCGGTGATGGTCGACCCCGCCGCCGCAGCGTCCTTGCGCGAGCAGCTCGCGGACATGCCGAGGCCACCGGAGGTGCTGGCCGGCGCCGAGGCCCTCGAGACCATCGCCGCGCTGCCTGAGGCCGATTACGTGATGGCCGCGATCGTTGGGGCCGCAGGTCTGCAGTCGACACTGGCCGCAACTCAGGCCGGCAAACGGGTGCTGCTCGCGAACAAAGAGGCCCTGGTGGTCGCCGGGGATATCGTGATGCGCGCGGCCGTTGCCAGCGGCGCCCTGTTGCTGCCCATCGATAGCGAGCACAACGCTATCTTCCAGTGCATGCCGCCGAGCTTCGCCGATGGGCTTGGCCAATGCGGGGTGGAGCGCATTCTGCTGACCGCCTCCGGCGGGCCGTTTCGGGATGCCTCGCCGGCGTCACTGGCGGCGGTGACGCCGGATCAGGCTTGTGCTCATCCCAACTGGCAGATGGGGCGCAAGATTTCGGTCGACTCGGCGACCATGATGAACAAGGGACTCGAGATCATCGAGGCCTGCTGGTTGTTCAACACCTCGCCGGCCAAGATCCAAGTCGTGGTGCATCCGCAGAGCGTGATCCACTCGATGGTCCAATACTCCGATGGCTCGGTGCTGGCGCAGCTCGGTAACCCGGATATGCGCACGCCGATTGCGCATGCGCTGGCCTGGCCGGAACGCATGGCCTCCGGGGTCGAGCCGCTGGATCTGTTCGTCACCGCGCAGCTCGATTTCGAACCGCCGGCACCGGAGCGCTTTCCCTGCCTGGAACTCGCCTATCGCGCCGCCGCCGAGGGGGGCACCGCGCCGGTGGTGCTGAATGCCGCCAATGAGGTCGCGGTCGCCGCCTTCCTCGCCGAGCGGATTGGGTTTACCCAGATTGCCAGCCTGGTGGAACGCACCATGGATCAGCTGCCGGCCGAACCGGTCGGCGCCGCCGGGCTCGAGCATGTGCTGGCGATCGATGCCCGCGCGCGCGAGGTGGCCGAGCAAGGCCTGCGGGCGTTGGTCGCTTAACTCACCATGCTCGACCTCCTCCTGAAACTCGGCGCCTTTCTCGTCGCCATCCTCGTGCTGGTGACGGTGCATGAGTTTGGTCACTTCTGGGTGGCGCGCCGTCTCGGCGTCAAGGTCTTGCGCTTCTCGATCGGCTTCGGTCGTGCGCTGCTGAGTTGGCGCCGACGCGATGATCCGACCGAGTATGTGCTCGCCGCGATCCCGCTCGGTGGCTACGTCAAGATGCTCGATGAGCGCGAGGAGCCGGTGCCCGAGGCCGAGTTGCACCTGGCCTTCAATCGGCAAAGGCTCTGGGTGCGCTCAGCGATTGTGATGGCCGGGCCGGTCTTCAACTTCCTGCTCGCGTTCGTGCTCTACTGGCTGCTGTTCATGGCGGGTCAGTCGGGTCTGACGCCCGAGATCGGCGAGGTTCCGCCGCAGAGTATCGCCGCCGACGCCGGTTTCGAGCCGGGTGACCGGATTCTCGAAGTCGATGATCGGCCCACGCCGACTTGGAGCGCGGTCTGGCTCGCGACCCTCTCCGAGGGCATCGGCGGCGAGGATCTCGGCATTCGCGTGCAGCGCCCCGATGGCAGCGAGCACGTGCTGGTGCTCGCTGGCGATCGGCTCGCCGAGCTTGAGCCGGGGCAGGGCTTTCTCGATGCGATCGGACTGCAGCGCGTCTCGCCCGCGATCCCCGCCGTGATCGGCGAGGTGGTGCCCGAGCAGCCGGCGGCCGAGGCGGGACTCGAGACCGGCGATCGTATTCTCGCCATCGATGGGGTCGAGATCGACGATTGGCAGCACCTGGTGTCGGTTGTCCAGGCCCACCCGGACCAACGCTTGCGGGTGACGCTCGCGCGCGATGGGGAGCCTGTCTCGCTCGATCTTCACCCCCGAGCGGTCGAGGTGGATGGCGAGACGAGCGGGCGCATCGGCGCCGGCGTCCATTACCCGGATGAGATCTGGGCCGAGCAAGAGGTCTGGGTCCGCTATGGGCCAATCGACGCCGCCTTTGAGGCCGGACGGCGCGTGGTCGATGTGTCGATGTTGACCTTACGGATCGTCGGCAAGATGCTGGTGGGCACGGCCTCGGTCGAGAACATCAGCAGCCCCATCGGTATCGCCAACGCGGCGGGGGAGACCGCGAGCTATGGGTTGGCCTCGTTCGTTCAATTCCTGGCCTTGCTCAGCGTGAGCCTGGGGCTGATCAACCTGTTTCCGATTCCGGTGCTCGACGGCGGGCATCTGTTGTACTTCGCCATCGAGGGCGTGATTGGCCGGCCCTTGTCCGAGGCGGTGCAGGAGCAAGGCCAGCGCATCGGCATCGCCTTGCTGATTGCGTTGATGACGTTCGCCTTCTATGTCGATATCGCGAAATTCCTGGGTTGATCCTGCTGATTGATCCTGCTGGGCTGATCTGTGCGAATCCCTTATACTCGAGTGCTTTGCTGGCGTGAGGCCCTCAGGCTGTCATCAGCGTGCAGGGTGGCGTTTTTCGAGCTTAGCGTGAACAGGGGGTCAATGTGACGTCGTCCCGCGCAGATTGCGCAACAGGCCGCATCAGGGCAGCGCTGTTGGCGTTGTGTCTCATGGCCGCCGGCGTCCAAGCCGCCGATTTCGAGGTTGCTGACATCCGGGTCGAGGGCCTACAGCGAATCGCCGCTGGGACCATCTTCAATTATCTGCCGGTTCAGGTGGGCGATTCGGTGAGTGACGGCATTACCGGCAACATCATCCGCGCGTTGTTCTCGACCGGCTTCTTCAGCGATGTCAAGGTCGAGCGCGAAGGCGATGTGCTGATCGTGGTGGTGCGCGAGCGCCCGGCGATTGCACAGATCGATCTCTCCGGCAACAAATCCCTGAAGACTGATCAGCTCATGCAAGGGCTGGAAGAGATCGGCATGGCCGAGGGTCGGGTCTTCAACCCGGCCATGCTCGATCGCATCGAGCAGGAATTGCGGCGGCAGTATTTCGGCGCCGGCAAATACGGGGTCGATATCGAATCGACGGTCTCGCCGCTCGAGCGCAATCGGGTGGCGGTTCGCATCGCGATCGTCGAGGGACAGACCGCGCGCATCAAGCAGATCAACGTCATCGGCAACCAGGCCTTTAGCGACAAGGAATTACTCAAGCAGTTCGATCTCGGGACCACCAAGTGGTACTCGTTCTACACCAAGAACGATCAATACTCGAAACAGAAGCTCGGTGGCGACCTCGAGGAGTTGCGCTCCTTCTATCTTGACCGTGGCTACATCAACTTCGAGATCACCTCGACGCAGGTCTCGATCAGCCCCGACAAGGATGGCATGTACGTCACCATCGCGATCGAGGAAGGCGACGTCTATCAGGTCAAGGATATCAAGCTGGCGGGCGAGTCGAGGGTGCCGACCGAGCAGCTCTTCCCGTTGATCCATCTGCGCCGGGGAGAAGATTTTTCGCGCATCAAGGCCACCGAAAGTGCCGAGCGCATCTCGGAGTTGCTCGGCAGTGAGGGCTACGCCTTCGCCAATGTCAACGCGGTGCCGGAGATCGATGAAGAGAACAAGGAGGTGACGATCACCTTCTTTGTCGATCCAGGTAAGCGGGTCTATGTCCGCCGCATCAATATGGAAGGCAATACCCGCACTCGCGACGTGGTGTTGCGTCGCGAGATGCGCCAGCTTGAGCGCGCCTGGTTCTCGACCGATCTGGTGAAGCGCTCGCGCGAACGACTGCAACGGCTCGGCTACTTCGAGGATGTGACGATCGAAACGCCGGCGGTGCCTGGGCTTGCGGATCAGGTCGATGTCGATGTGAGCGTGAAAGAGAAGCCGTCCGGGAACCTGCTCGCTGGTGTTGGCTTTTCGCAGTCCCAGGGCATCCTCCTGAATGCGAGCGTGACCCAGAATAATTTCCTCGGCACCGGTAAACGCGTTTCGATGGCCCTGAACACGAGTCGCAGCTCGCAGCTCTATCGGCTGGCCTACACCAACCCTTACTACACGGTCGACGGGATCAGCCGCGGTTTCGATCTCAGCTATCGGGCAACCGACTTCGACGATCTCATCGGTGCCGATTTCACCACCGATGTCGGTTTGGCCGAGGTCAATTTCGGCTTGCCGATCTCGGATGTCAGTCGTGCCGGACTCGGCTTCCGCTATCAGTACACGCGCTTCTTCGCTGGAGACACCTCGGAACTCGCCAAGGATTTCGTTCGGGACAATGGCGACACGTTCAACGATTTCTTCATCATGGCTAACTACTCACGAGATAGCCGGGATTCGGCGATCTTTCCGACCAGAGGCACCCTGCAGCGTGCCTTTGGCGAGATTGCCGTGCCGGGGAGCGACCTCCAGTACTACCGCTTGAACCTAGAGGGCCGGCAGTACATCCAGCTCACCCGCAAATTCATCTTCGCGGTGAGAGGTGATCTCGGCTACGGCGCTGGATACGGGGAGACCGCGCAACTGCCGTTCTTCGAGAACTTCTATGCCGGAGGCCCGCGCTCGGTGCGCGGTTATGATGCCTATTCGCTCGGGCCGCGCGAGGTCGATGGCGATGACGATCCGGTGGGCGGTAATCTCAAGATGACCGGTTCACTGGAGGTCTTTGCGCCCCCGCCCATCGGTGGTCAATTCGAGAACACGGTACGGCTTGGCGCCTTCTTCGACTTCGGCAATGTCTGGTGGACGGAGTCCGATCCGTTGGTAGCGCCCACGGGTTTTGATCTGGGCGAACTGCGTTATTCGACGGGCCTGTCCTTCGCCTGGCTCTCACCTGTGGGGGCACTGTCCTTGAGCCTCGGGTTTCCGCTCAATGCGGAGGATGATGACGAAACCCAGATCTTTCAGTTCTCATTTGGTCAGACATTCTGAGTTCCAGAGACTATGTTGAAACGATGCTGGACCCCCGCGCCTTTGCTCGCGCTGCTGCTTGTCGGTGCCGTCGCTGCCGAGGAGCCCTTCCGCATTGCCATCATCGATCCCAATCGCATCGTTGAGGAATCACCTCAATATGAGGCTGCGCGTCACCTTCTGAGCACCGAGGCGCAGGAGCGCGAGGCCGAATTGACCTCGCAACAGGAGGATATCGCGCGGTTGGAGACGCGCCTCGAGCGCGATGGTGCCCTGATGCGGTCTGATGAGGTGACACGGCTGCGTAACGATATTCGCGCGCGTGAGCGGCGCCTGCGCTATGCCCAGGAAGAGCTGCAGGCGGATTTTGCCCTGCGCCAGAGCGATTTGCGGACCAAGCTGGTGCAGCAGGTCGAGGAGGTCGTCGAACAGGTCGCCAAGGATAATGGCTTTGACCTGATCTTGAGCGAAGGCGTGGTCTATGCGAGTTCGCGCGCTGATATCTCGGGCGAGGTGATCGACCGTCTCAGAGAGGTTTTCGAGAAGCGCTGAGACAGCAAACGCGATGTTGGTCAGTGAACTTGCAACCCGGATCGGCGCCGAGCTGCTCGGTCACGGCGCCGACATCGAGATCAACGAGGTCTGCGCCCTGAGCGAGGCAAGCGCGACCGGTATCAGTTTTGTCAGCGCCAGGAAATACCTGCCCGCCTTGCGCGCGACCCGTGCCGCTGCGGTGATTCTGACCCCTGAGTTGGCGGCTGAAGCGCCCTGCGCCTGTTTGGTCGTCGACAATCCAACGCTGGCGTTCGCGCGGGCGGTCGAGCTGCTGCATCCACGCCGACCGGCACTAGCCGGTTGGCACCAGAGCGCGGTGGTTGCGGCCAGCGCGCAGATCCATCCCTCGGCATCGATCGGCGCGCTTTGCGTGATCGAGGAGGGGGTCGTGATCGAGGCCGGCGCCGAGATCGGGCCGCATTGCGTGATTCAACGCGATAGCCTCATCGGCGAGGAGGCCCGCCTGGTCGCCACTGTCACGGTTTGCGCGCGGAGCATCATCGGCAAACGTGTACTATTGCACCCTGGCGCGATCATTGGTCGCGAAGGTTTCGGATTTGCGCGCGATGGCGAGCGCTGGATTCGCATCCCGCAGATCGGGCGTGTGCGCCTTGGCGATGATGTCGAGGTCGGCAGCAACAGTGCCGTGGATCGTGGCGCCATCGGCGAGACGGTCATCGGCGATGGGGTCAAGATCGACAACCTGATCCAGATTGGCCATAACGTCGAGGTCGGCGAGAACACCGCCATGGCCGCCTGTTCCGGCATCTCCGGCTCGACGCGGATCGGCAAGAATTGCACCATCGCCGGCGCGGTCGGCGTGGCCGGCCATTTGGAGATCGCCGACGATGTGCATTTCACGGGCATGGCGATGGTGACGCGGTCGTTCGAGCAATCCGGTGCTTATAGCAGCGGTATTCCGGCGATGCCGAGTGCCGATTGGCGTCGCAGCGTCGCGCGCTTTCGGCATCTCGACGAGATGGCAAGGCGCCTGCGCCGGCTCGAGGAACAGGTTGCCGAGCTGCAAGACGCTCAGCCCAGGTCGTCACCTGAGCAATGGCGAGAAAACAGTGATAAGACAGCCTGATGTTGGCGTGCAGCCGGCTCTGTGGAGGTGGATTTGATTAAGATGGATATCCATAAGGTGCTGAGCCTGCTGCCGCACCGTTATCCGTTCCTGTTGGTCGATCGCGTCGTGTTGTTCGAGCCGAATGAGCAGTTGATCGGCTTGAAGAACGTGACCTATAACGAACCGTACTTCAATGGGCATTTCCCGATCCGCCCGGTGATGCCGGGCGTGTTGATCATCGAGGCGCTGGCCCAGGCCACCGGCTTGCTCGCCATGGAGTCGCGACCGGAAGAGGTGAGCGAAAAGTCGCTCTATTACTTCGTCGGCATCGATAATGCGCGCTTCAAGCGTCCGGTCGAGCCGGGTGATCAGCTCTTCCTCGACGTCAGGGTGCGTCACGTGAAGCGAGGTATCTGGAAGTTCTCGGGCGAGGCCCGCGTCGACGAGCGCATGGTGGCGAGTGCCGAGATCATGTGTACCGCTCGGGACTTCTGAGTCTTGATCCATCCAACCGCCGTCGTCGATCCCTCGGCACAGCTCGACGACGACGTCGAGGTTGGACCCTATGCGATCATCGGCGCCGATGTCAGCATCGGCCAGGGCACTTGGATTGGTCCGCACGCGCTCGTGAGCGGACCCACCGTGATTGGGCGCGATAACCGCATCTTCCAGTTCGCCTCGGTGGGCGAAGCCCCGCAAGACAAGAAATACGGCGGCGAGCCCACCACGCTGACGCTCGGCGATCGCAACGTGGTGCGCGAGTCGGCCACCCTCCACCGCGGCACGGTGCAAGGCTGCGGCGAGACCCGGATCGGCAATGACAATCTGTTCATGGCCTATACCCATGTGGCCCATGACTGCATCATCGGCGATCAGGTGATCATGGCCAACGCCGCCTCCCTGGGCGGCCATGTGGTGATCGAGGACTGGGCGATCCTCGGCGGCTTCACCATCGTGCATCAGTTCTGCCGCATCGGTGCCCACAGCTTCAGCGCGATGGGCTCGGTGATCGGCAAGGATGTGCCGCCCTATATAACCATCGATGGCCATCCGGCGATCCCGCGCGGGATCAATAGCGAGGGGCTGAAACGCCGGCACTTCAGCAGCGAGCAGATCAACGCCATCCGCCGCGCCTACCGGCTGCTCTATCTGTCCAATCTCAAGCTCGACGAGGCGGCCCAGGCGCTCGCTGACTTGGCCAAGGCCGAGCCGGTGGTGGGCGTGATGACCGCCTTCCTGAGCGCGAGTGCCCGCAGTATCGTGCGCTGATCCAGCCGCCGTGCGATCGTCTGTTCCGAGCCCGAGACCGGGCCCCGCGCTGATCGGCATCGTTGCCAACGAGCCCTCCGGCGATCAGCTCGGTGCCTTGCTGATCCAGGCGCTGCGGGCGCTGCGCCCGGAGTTGCGCTTCGTCGGTGTCGCCGGTCCGAGGATGCTTGCACAGGGCTGCGAGACCCTGTTGCCGATGGAACGCCTATCGGTGATGGGGCTGGTCGAGGTGGCCAAGGTGCTGCCGGACCTGCTCCGCGCGCGCCGCGAGTTGATCGCGCGGCTGCGGCAGCTGAAGCCGCTGGTGGTGATCGGCGTCGATGCCCCGGACTTCAACCTCGGCCTGGAGCGGCGCCTACGCGCGCGCACGCTCCCGACCGTGCATCTGGTGAGTCCAACCGTCTGGGCCTGGCGTCCGGGCCGCGTCAAGCAGATCCGACGCTCGGTCGATCTGATGCTCAGCATCTTCCCCTTCGAGGCTGATTTTCTGTGCGCGCATCGGGTGCCGGTCGAATACATCGGTCATCCGCTGGCCGACGAGATTCCGATTGATCCAGACCGCGAGGCAGCGCGCCTGGCGTTGGGACTGCTGCCAGAGATCCCGAACAGGGATGGGGGGGCGGATGCCAAGCGAGCCGCTGAGCTTGGAACCGCGCTGATCGCTGAATCTGAGACCGCGCTGGTCGCGATCCTGCCTGGCAGTCGCCGTAGCGAACTCGAGCTGCTCGGGCCGCCGATGCTCGAGACCGCAGCTTGGTGCCATGCCCGACGTCCAGGTCTGCGCTTCATCGCACCGATGGTCTCCGAGACGCTGCACGAGCGCTTTGAGGCGATGCGCCGCGCGCTCGCGCCCGAGGTGCCGCTGCGCCTGCTCGATGGCCAAAGCCGCAAGGTGATGACGGCGGCTGATCTAGTGCTTACCGCATCTGGCACCGCGACCCTCGAGGCCCTGCTCTCAAAGCGACCCATGCTGGTCGCCTATCGGTTGCACCCGTTGACCTATTGGCTGGTAACGAGGCTGCGGCTGATCAAGGTCCGTTATGCGGCCATGGCCAACCTCTTGGTCGGTCGCGAGCTAGCGCCGGAGTTCCTGCAGGAGCGCTGCCGTGCTGAACTCATGGGACCTGCGCTGCTGGCGTTGCTGGATGATGCCGACCGCCGTGCCGAGATCGAGCAGACCTATCGGCAGGTCCATCTCCAGCTCAAACAGAATGCCGCCCGCCGCGCTGCCGAGGCCATCCTCGCGCTCATCGACCAGGCCGGAGGGAGAGTCCATGGATGATCGATTATCGAGCCATGCTGGGCTGAGCGATCCTGGGTCAGGCGATTCGGACCCAAACAACCGAGTCGCCGGCGTCGATGAGGCCGGACGTGGACCGCTCGCCGGCCCGGTCTGCGCGGCAGCCGTGATCCTCGACCCCGCGCACACGCCGCCCGGGATCAACGACTCGAAGCAGCTCTCGGCGGCCCGACGCGAGCGCTTGGCCGCTGAGATCAAGGCCTCCGCGCTGGCCTGGGCGGTCGCCTTTGTCGACGTCGCCGAGATCAACCGGATCAACATCCTGCAGGCCGCATTGCTGGCGATGCGCCAAGCCCTTGAGGCCTTAGCGGTAACGCCCACACTGGCGCTGATCGACGGCAACCGCTGTCCCACCGGGTTGCGCTGTCCGGCGCAGGCGGTGGTGCGTGGCGATCAGACCGTCATCGCCATCGGCGCGGCCTCGATCCTGGCCAAGGTGGCACGCGATCACATGATGCAACGGCTGGATCAGCGCCATCCGGGCTACGGCTTCGCGCAGCATAAAGGCTATGGAACCAAGGCCCACCTCGAGGCCTTGGATCGGCTCGGTCCTTGTTGCGAGCATCGACGCAGCTTCGCACCGGTGCGGGCATGTCTGGCGCGTGTGGAGGGGCCACTTGATCCAAGCCTTGCCGATTGGCTGGCGACGTGAGATTTGTCAGGCACCCATCTCAGCTCCGTCGACTACGCCGGCACCTTCGCGTCATGCGCCGCGCGATCCGCCAGGCACCAATCCCCCGCGCTGCTGTCCATGAACGTCTAGCTTTAAGACGAGAAAATCATCATGTACGCTATCCAGATCCTTCGCGCGCTCGGCCATCGAGCTGCTGGTCCGCGCCTATGCCTGAGCACAGTATTGCTGCTCTTGGCCCTGCCGGCGATCGCGTCGGCGGCCGGGGTGCGACTGACCCCGATTTCGGAGGCACCTATGGCGCCCGACTTCGAGCTGAGCGGTCCGAATGCCGAGGTCTACCGGCTCGAGGACTTTCAGGGCAAACCGCTGATCGTCAACTTCTGGGCCACCTGGTGCCCTCCCTGCCGGGCCGAGATGCCCTCGATGCAGCGGGCCTGGGAACAGCTCGAGCCGGAAGGCATCGCGATCATCGCGATCAATGTCGGCGAGGATAGCGAGACGGTGAAGGCCTTCCTGGAGCAGGTGCCAGTGGACTTTCCGCTGCCGTTGGATACGGATTCTGCGGTGACCCAGCGCTGGCCGTTACGCGGTCTGCCAACCACCTTCGTCGTGGCGCCGGATGGGCGTTTGGTCTACAAGGCCACCGGCGAGCGCGAATGGGATGATCCGGCGCTGCTCGATCAGGTGCGCGCGCTCAAGCGCGACTAGAGGAGGCGTGCTGAACCTCTTCAGGCGCGCTCGATCTTGAGCTTCAAGATCGCGCGCTCGTTTGCCTCGGTGACGGTGAAGCGCCAGCCGGCATGCAGGACGCTCTCGCCGACGCCCGGGATGTGTCGCAAGCGGGCTTCGATGAAACCGCCGGCGGTATGGAACTCGGTGGCCGGTAGATCGATGCCCAGCAGGGCGTTCAGCTCTGAGATCGGCACCCGCGAGTCGAACAGGTAGAGCCCCTGATCGATGCGCTGGTAATGACGCTTGCGCTTATGATGGTACTCGTCGAAGTCATAGCCAACCTCGATCTCGCCGACCACCTCCTCGAGGATGTCTTCCATGGTGATCATGCCAATGGCCGAGCCGAATTCATCGACGACGATGGCCATCTGATCCTCGCGCTCGCGCAGTACCGGCAGCAGCTCATGGATCAGCTGTAGCGGCGAGACATAGAGCGCCGGGCGGACCAACTCACCGAGCGGCTTGGCCTTGACCGCTTCGTCCATCAGGTCCCAGACCGTGAGCGTGACCACGCCCGTGACATTGCCGATGTTGCCCTGATAGACCGGCAAGCGATTGAAACCGGATTGGCGCACCTGCTGCACCGCGTCATGGGTGCTGCGCAGATGGTTCAGCGCGGTGATCTCGGCTAAGGGCACCATCGCCTCGCCGACGGTGGTGTCACCGAAGCGGATGGCGCGCTCGATGCGCTGACGATCGAACAGATCCACCTCGGCACCGCGGTCGGCCATGTCCACCAGGGTGCTGAACTGTTGGCGGGTGATGAACAGGCTCGAGGCCGAGCGGGGACCGCGTGCGATGCGCGCCGCCGTGCGCGCGACCACCGAGAAGAACCAGACGAGCGGATAGAGCAGGATCGAGAACAGCCGCAGTATATAGACGACCATCGGCGCTAGTTCATCGGCCTTCTGCTGATAGACGCTCTTGGGCACGATCTCGCCGAACACCAGCAACAACGGGGTGAACAGCAGGAAGGCATAGAGTTCGCCGAGCGGCCCGAAGCCCTGGATCATCAACAGGGTGCCAAGCGTGGTGAGGGTGACGACGGCGATGTTGGTGCCAATTAGGGTCGTGGTCAGCAACACCTCGGGGCGCTCGAACATGCGCAATGCCAGTGCGGCACCGCGATCGCCTTTCGCCGCCCGCGCGCGCAGCCGGAACTTATCGGCGTTCACCAGCGCGATCTCACTGCCGGAGAAGAAGCCTTCGAGCAGCAAGAGCGCGACCATGAGGAGGATGGCGAAGAGGGGGTCCATGGGCTCAGTGGTCTCCGGTATCGTCGAGCGTCGGTTCGGCGGCTGTGTTGGTTTCGCCGGGCTCCAGGGGGTCGGGCTCCGGGGGATCGGGCTCCAAGTCCTTCGGCGTCACCCCACCGCGCGAGACCCGCACCCGCGCGATGCGGTGTCCGTCCATCTCGAGCACCTGGATCTCGCAATCTTCGACGCGCACCCGGTCGCCCTGTTGCGGCAGTCGATCCAGATGCCGGAAGGTGACGCCGGCGATCGTGGTCATGCGCGGGTCCCAGATACCGAAGTTGGTGAGGTCGTTGAAGTCGGTCAGCTTCATATCGCCGGGCACCTCGTACAGGTTTTCGTCGCGCTCCAGATACATGGCCTGGCCCTTGGCCTCGCCGGAGAGGTGACCGAAGATAAACGTGAGCACATCGCGCATGGTGATGATGCCCTCGACACCGCCGAACTCGTCGATCACCAGGGCGGCGCGGGTGCGATGCGCTTGGAAGAAGTCGAACATCTCATCGACGCGCTTGGTCGGCGGCGCCACCACCAACGGGCGCAGCAGATCCTCAATGCGCAAGTTGGAGAGATCCGGCTGATCCAGCACCAGCGGCAAGACATCCTCAAGTTGCAGGAAGCCGAGCAGGTTATCGCGCTGGCCACGGAATACTGGCACGCGGGAATGCCGCAATGCCTTGAAGCGCTCCAACGCCTCGCTCAGGCTGAGATCGGCATCGATAAAGGCCGTGCGGGTGCGCGGGGTCATGATCTCGACGATCTCGGTGGCACCGGCATCGAGCAGATGGTAGATCAGCGTGCGCTCGGTGGCCTGTAATTCACCCTCGTCGGCCACCTGATCCACCAGCGAGCGAAACTCATCGATCTGGAGGATGTTGGCTGGCGCCATCTCGCGGCCGACGATCCAAGTGGTGACGCGGTCCGAGACCAGCCGCAGCGTCACCCGCAAGGGGGTGACCAGTCGTACCCAGACACTCATCGGTGCCGCGACCAGCCCGGCGCTAATGCGCACCGGGTTCGACATGGCGATGGTTTTGGGGGTGACCTCGCCGAGCAGGAGTAACAGGGGGACCATGACCAACACGTTGATCACGCCGGCGCGCTCCTCGCCATAGAGCACCATCAGGATACCGGTCATGTTGGCCACAGCGGCGACGTTGATCAGCTGATTGCCGCAGAGCACGGAAATGATCAGCCGGCGCGGTTGATCAAGCAGCGCCTGCAGGGTGTCGATCTGCCGATGCCGGCGTCGGCGCAGCTCCTGCAAATCGAGTCGTGAGAGCGAGAACAGCGCGGTCTCGGAGCCGGAGAAGAACGCCGAGCCGATCAGCAGTAGCACTTGGAACAGGATGCGGGCGAGCATCTCGGGCGTTGCCAGGAGTGCCGGGTCGAAGCTCAGGAAAGTGCCCATCTCCAAGGCCCATTGCAGGGGGAGCGCGGCGAGCGTGGCAAGTAGGCCCGCCGCGCCCTCGGACGCTCCCGAGGTCGAGGTCGTGAGCACCCCTTGGAATATCGAGGTTTCGGAGAGCGATGCGGTCAAAGGTGGGGGCCAGGCTGGTTCGGGACTGCGCGAGGCTAACCGAGGCCCTGTGCCTGGCACAACCAGCAACGCCTTGGCTTGTAATATGAACGTGCGAGCACGACCTTGCGGGACATCACTCACGGAGACATCGTGCGCTTATGACGGCTGTTCATCTCACCGCTCCCGATATCGACCCGAAAGAGGTCGCCTTCTTTGAAAAGCTGGCCCATCGTTGGTGGGACGAGCAGGGGCCGTTCTGGCCGCTGCACAAACTGAACCGGTTTCGGGTCGACTATATCCGCGCCCAGCTCTGCCGCCTCTTCGCACGCGAGGTGACCGCAACGCGCCCGCTCAAGGGGCTGCGGATTCTGGACATCGGCTGCGGTGGTGGCATCCTCAGCGAGTCGATGGCGCGGCTCGGGGCGCAGGTGACCGGCACCGAGATCACCGAGAAGAACATCCGCGTCTCGCAGCTCCATGCCGACTGGAGCGGGCTCGAGATCGACTATCGCCTGATCACCGCGCGCGAGCTTGCCGAGGCTGGCGAGACCTTCGATGCCGTGCTCAACATGGAGGTGGTCGAGCATGTTGATCATCTGCCCGACTTTCTGGCCGATTGTGCACGGCTGGTGCGCCCGGGCGGTGTGATGGTGGTCGCGACCATCAATCGCACCCCATTGGCCTGGCTGATGGCCATCATCGGTGCCGAGCGGATCTTGCGCTGGCTGCCGAAGGGCACCCATCACTACCGCAAGCTGGTCAAGCCCGAGGAGCTGGTGCAAGGACTTGGCGAGCAACTGGTGCCCTTGGATCGCACCGGCGTGCGGGTGAGTCCATTCAACCGATCCTTCAGCTTCACCCGCTCGATGGCGGTAAATTACATGATGCTATTTCGGCGCAACGCCGAGGCGGATAACCCATGAAGATCGCTCTCTTCGGCGCAACCGGTGGCACCGGGCGGCAGGTGCTCGCCCAAGGCCTGGCTCAGGGCCATGAAGTGCGCGCATTGGCGCGCGCACCCGAGAAGCTGAAACCCGCGCCCGGCCTTGAGGTTATCGCCGGCGATGCCCTCGATCAAGCCGCCGTTGATCTTTGCCTGACCGGCACCGATGCGGTGATCTGCGTGCTCGGCAGTCACGGGAGCACGCAGCCGGTCGAGGCCGAGGGCACCGAGCGCATCGTTGCCGGCATGCAGCGTCTCGGCATCCAGCGGCTGATCGCGGTGACCTCGATGGGCGTTGGCGACAGTCGTGACCAGGTTCCGGGCTTCTTCCGCGTGATCATGCAATTAACGCTGAAGAAGATCATGGCGGCGAAAGAGGTGCAGGAGCAACGGCTCCGAGACAGCGGGCTCGACTGGACCATCGTGCGCCCAGGCGGGCTGACCGATGGCCCCGCCACTGGCAGCTATCGCAGCGGTGTCGACAAGTCGATCCAGGCGACCCGCGTTGCTCGTGCCGATGTCGCGGATTTCGTCCTGCAACAGTTGCTTGACGAGCGTTATCTGCGTCAGGCGCCGGCGGTGAGCTAGCTAGTGAGCGAGGTCGCTGAAGTGGATCGGATGCGGATGATTCGGTCGGCTCGGCCTGTTTTCTGAGCAATGTCCCTCTCGACCAAGGCCAAGGTTCTCCTGAAGACCGAGGGCGCCGGCCATGCGGCGCGCTTGACGGCGCTCTTCTTCGGCTACCTGTTCGCCGCGCTGCTGCTCGCCGCAGCGCTGACCTATCCGCTGATGCAAACCGGCTGGATCGACCATGAGCCGCAGCGGGTGATGGGGCGGCTCGCGCAGGTGTTCATCCTGCTCGGTCTCTGGCCGTTCCTGCGTCTGATGGGCCTGGCGAACCGGCAGGTGCTTGGATTCGCGCCCGCGCGGCCCCGGTTATTGCGCGCGATCGGTGGCGGTTGGCTGCTTGGCATCGGCATCCTGGGCGCGCTGGTGCTAGCGGAGCTGGGGCTCGGCGTGCGCGTCCCGGATGTCGATGGCTTGCTGCAGATACCGAGCCTGCTCGAGAAGGCTGTGGCGGCGCTGATCGGTGGGTTGCTGATCGGTCTGCTCGAGGAGACCTTCTTTCGTGGCGCGCTCTATACGGCGATTCGTCGGCGCGCGAGTGTTGCTGCAGCCGCAGCCGGGTCGGCGCTGCTCTACGCGTTGGTGCATTTCCTCAAGCCGCACGCGCTGCCGCCGGGTGTCCTGTTCGACTGGGCCGGAACCTGGAGCATGTTCCTGCATGTCTTCGCGGGCCTGTTCCAGTGGCAGCATCTGGATTCGCTGCTGGCGCTGTTCAGTGCCGGCGTCTTCCTGGCGCTGGTGCGTGAGCGCGCTGGCCATATCGGCTGGTGCATCGGTCTGCATGCGGGCTGGGTCTTCGTCATCCAGCTCACGCGGCGGGTGACCGACGGTGATGAGGCCGCGTCCTTGGCCTTCCTCGCAGGTCACTACGATGGCGTTATCGGTTGGTTGGCCGCGCTCTGGATCGCGCTCTTGGCCTGGGGTTATTGGCGGATCAGCGCCTGGCTGGGGAATAGCGCGCTAGGGGCAGGGGCAGGCCCAACGCGGCGGATCAGGTCGACCCCTAGCTTGGCAGCCGTTCCCCGTCGTCGGCCGGATCGCCGCTCGCATCCGACGCCTTGAGCGCCGGTGCCGTCTTGGCCGCATCGGTCTTGCTTTTAGTCGGTTTGCAGCCGAACCAGAGCACGCGTTGACCGGCCGCCCCCTTTAACGGCTTGTCCGCCTCGATCAGGGTGACCTCGTTGTCGCTATCGATCACCAGGAGCGGGATCGCGCCCTCTGGCAATGCCGAGCGCATCGCTTTCAGATCGAAGCTCTCGGTGATGCGCGTGCCGTGGAAACCCCAGCCCTGATACCAGTAGCGTTGCAGGTCTTCGTATTGCACCTCGTTGGAAAACGCCGTGCGTCCACGCGCGGCAGGTGATGGGCGACGAGCCTCGGCGGTATCGCCGCTGGCGAGCTGAAACACCTTCTGCGTGCCGAGTTCGGGCGCAAAGTGCGCGCAGACCAGGGCGTTATAGGCATCGTTGTTGCCGGTCGCGAGCAGATTGCCATAGGCACCCAGTTCCAGGGCGTATTCGGCATGCTCCGAGAGCACCTCGCCGAAATAGATCGGCACCCCGGTCAGGCGCGCGCTGCGCAGCCGGTGCCAGGCGTTGTCGGCCACGATCACCGGTACCTCGCGCTCGTGCAGGGCCTTGGCCAGCCCATTGCTCCAGGCCGTGCCGCCGGTAATGATGAGGCCGCCGCGCCGCTGCGCGCTCAGCTCCAGGCGTCGGGCCATCCAGCCTAGGCTGAAGCCATGCAAAACCACGGTAAGCAGGATCAGCGTGAACACTAGCGGCAGCAACTGTTCCGCGCCAGCGAAGCCGCGCTCGGCCAAGGCCGGGCCGAAGATGCCGGCCACCGCCGCCGCGACCACGCCGCGCGGTGCGATCCAGCCGACCAACGCGCGCTCCTGCCAGGGCATGCCGGCGCCGATGGTGCTGATCCAGACCGCCAGCGGACGCACGATGACGACGATCGCGACCACCAGCGCGCCGCTGCGCCAATCCATGGCTGCCATGATGTGCGGGTCCAGATCGGCGGTGAGTACCAGGAAGACACCGGAGACCAGCAGGATGGCGACATACTCCTTGAAGCGGCGGATCTCGCCGATGCTCGGCAGGTTCATGTTGCCGAGCACGATGCCGAGCACCGTGGCCGCGATCAGGCCGGCCTCGTGCAGCACCAGGTTGGCGAGCGCATAGACGCCGATCGCCGCTGCGAGCGCGAGTGGCCCCTTGAGGTATTCGGGCACCTTGCCGGCCAGGAACGCGCGTCCCAGCAGCCAACCGCCGACGCCGCCGAGCAACAGTGCGGCGACGACACCGGTCGCCATGCGCAACAGCGCCTCGTCCAGCGGGGTTGCGCCGCCGCCGCCACCGGCGCTGGTGACATAGTCGAACAGCACCACCACCAACAGGGCGCCGACGGGATCGTTGACGATGCCTTCCCACTTCAGGTAGGAGGCGGGTCGGCGCTTCAAGCGGGCCTGGCGCAGCAGCGGCAGAACCACCGTGGGACCGGTCACGATCATGATCGCGCCGAAGATCAGCGCAACCTCCCAGGACAGGCCGCCGATCCAGTGCGCCGCCGCCGCCGTGAGCGCGAGACTCAGCACCACCGCAAGCGTGACCAAGCGATAGACGCCGGAGGCGGCCTGTCTGAGTTCGGCGAAGTGCAGCGAGAGGCCTCCCTCGAACAGGATGGCGGCGACGGCGAGGTTGACCAGCGGCTGATAGGCGTCGCCGAGCGCCTCGCTCGGTCGAAAGATACCGAGAACGGGGCCGACTAGGAGCCCGCTCAGGCTGAGCAGGATGATGGCCGGGATCTGCAGCCGCCAACCGATCCATTGCGCGGCGATGCCGATAACGATCAGGAAGGCGAGGATCTCGGTCAGATGTTGGCTCATGCTCGGCGCTGCCCGCAGGTGAAACAGTCGCTGATGATACGCTCGATCGCGCCGCGCTTGGCCTCGATGTCGGCGACCAGCGCGAGCTGGATCAGCGTCTTGTCGAGGTTCTGGCGCGGGCTGTGCACGCGGAAGTAGCGGTCGCCCTGCAGATAATCGGCCAGAAACCGCATCGCCAGTTCGAGTGGGATCAGCTGGATTGCTGGGTACAGGAAGGCGAGGGCAGTGCGATCGAACAGCGGCGCGGCCAACTCGGCATAGCCGCCGAGTAGCGCGCGGCACAGGTTCAGATCGAAATTGGCGAGCGGCGCATTGCCGCCGCCGCCAACGCGGTTACAACAGGAGCGCAGGCAGTCCGCGATATCATGCTGTCGCAGTCCAGGCTGGATCGTATCGAGATCGATCAGACAGAGCGCACGGTCGGCATCGCGCGCGAAGAGCACATTATCGAGCTTTGGGTCGCCATGAGTCACGCTCGCCAGCAGGGTTCCGTTCATCCGCGCCTGCTGCAGGGTCGGGATCAGCGCGGTGCGGGCCTCGATGTGCTCGAGCGCGGTCATCACCGCAGCCTCCGCCGCCCGCCCCCGCGTGGTGGTTTCTGCTGTCTTCCTGTGCCTATCCCGCACACACGCAAGGGCGGCCGTGTGGTCCTCATCGCCGGCATCAATCGGCTGCCGCCCATCCCGCGCGCGCGCCAGGGCCGCATTCAGCTTGGCCTGACAGCGGGGTGTGTCATGTAGATCGGGCAGCGTCAGGCCCAGCTTGCCCGGATCAAGTTCGGCCAAAGCGACATGAAAGCGTCCTAGAGCGCGACCGACCTCGGCCGCCTGGGTGCGATTCTCGAGCGGCCGCAAGACGCGGCTGTTCTCGACGTACTCCATCAGCCGCCAGGCATGGCCGTCAGCATCGCGCAGCGTCGCCTCGCCATTGGCGGCACGGAACAGTTGTGGCAAGCGTAAGCGGGCTGCGGCATCTGCTTGTCCTCGGAGCCAATCCTGCACCCGTAGCAGGTTAGCGGCGATCGCCTCTGGATCGGCAAACACGGCGCCATTGATCCGCTGCAGGACGAACCTCCCCGAACGGGCCTCGACTAGCCGCGTCTCGTTGATCAGCCCTTGGCCGAGCGGTCGCAGCCGTACCTCGGGCTCATCGGGAAGGAAGCGCCGCGCGACGCGCTTGGCCGCGTCTTCCATGATCGTGTTGTTCATCAGTCCGCTTCCTCACCGACGCGTTCCACAGCGGTTCAGTTTAGCAACTTTCGGCCAGCGCAATCCTGAGGTATCATGGTGCGCTTAAAACGACGCGCCCTTAGCTCAGCTGGTAGAGCATCTGACTTTTAATCAGGTGGTCGCAGGTTCGAACCCTGCAGGGCGCACCAATAGAAACAACGGGTTAGCTTCAGGCATGGCTAACCCGTTTTTCATTTTAGGCCTCCGGGGTAACGCTGGGGGTAACATTTTGCAGCCGTTAGAACGGCACTGACGGAACGCCGATGGACCGCATCGGGAAGCGCGATTGGCCTCGACCTGGCATTGTGATGACGGCCAGTAGCTGTCGGCGATCGTCATTGTCAGCTGCTCCCATCGCAGCACTTCCCATCGGCCGTGATCAAACGGTCATTGTCGACCTGGCGCTCGTTAGGTGTTGGGGTGCTGTCAGTGCGATGCGATTGTGTCTGCATGGTCGCGTTCTTCTTCGGTCGTGAAGGAAAACGCGATCCTGGGGTCGCGCCTGTTCGATGGACCATCAGTGGCCCTGCTCGCAAGCGGCTTGTCTCGAGCCTGCCGCTCATAAATGCCTGAGAGAATCTGCAAAATCTGCTGAAATCTCAGCCATGTTCACGTCGTCAACGCCAGTGCGGGCGACCCCGTCTTACCTAACACAAGCCGTCGCATTTGACGACGCAAGCTCATTTCAAGAAGCTTCTGTAAGCTTTTTTGCGGTCGTTTATCCCTGAACCTACATCGCGGATGACTTCAGTGCGCCAGCCTTTCGCCGCGCAGTAGGTCTCCAGCATGTCATGTTGACAGTCCAGATCCGCCTTTTGGTCGTGGCTGGAGACCCGCGCATAACAGATGGTCGGAGCATCGGCGTCCCCGAGCGCAAGGAGATCGGAAACCGAGTAGTACCGCGTCCCACCTTTGGTCTTCCTTGCAGGCAGCAACTCGCCGATTCCCATCCAGCAGCAGACCCACCGACACCGGTGCCACCGCAGTGGAGAAGATCATCGCCGATTGCGCCAAGGAGCGGATCGCGCCCAGATGATAGAGCGGCGCCAGCCAATGCCCATCGGCGAGCGCCAGCACCAGCAGGGCCAGCAACAAGGGCGTCAGATGCCAGGGCAGCAGCCGACATGCACCGAAACGATCGATCAAGGGGCCGCTGAACGACAGCGAGGCCAGATGCGCCGCCGCAAAGGCGGGAAAGCTCGCCGCCAACCAGGCTAGGGTCCAGCCCTTGCCGGATCGCTGATGGGGGGTATGCCTGAGCCCGAGCCCTCCTGTTACGCTGCGGGTTGCAAGGATGGCTCTTCTCGAGCGCCTTGCTGTCAGTTTCGATGGCCTCGTCTATCGTGCCCATCACCCGCGTTGGTCTTATCTCCCGACATCAGGCGAAGGCGCTGGGCGCCTACCGAGTCTATTGCGAGCGAACCGGCAAGTAGGTGGCGCCAAGCAGCATCGAGCATCGCCGCCGCGACGGTCAACCCAGCCGAAAGATAGGCCGCGCTGATGTGGGGGCGATCTCAAACAGCCCGGCGGTGTCAATCTTGCACGCCATCCGCTGGCTCGGCTGGCTCGGCAACGCAGACGCGATTACGGCCCGCTTCCTTGGCCTGATAAAGGGCGATGTCGGCCCGATCCAGCAGCGAATCTGCGGACTCGTTCGGCGCATGAAAGGCGACCCCGAAGCTGGCGCTGAGCTTGCCGATCGGTGGCCAGCTTTCCGTGGCGATGGCCTGGCGCAGCTTTTCCGCAGCGGCGGCTGCCTCCTGCGAATTGGCTATCGGCAGCAGTACGACGAACTCTTCTCCGCCCCAGCGCGCGAGCTGGTCGCTCGAGCGGGTCTGCGTCTGCAGCAACGCAGTGAACTGCTTGAGCACGCTGTCACCGACCAGATGGCCATGGTTGTCGTTGATCCGCTTGAAGTGGTCGATATCGCAGAGGATCAAGGAAAATGGCTGACCATAGCGCTCTTCGGTCGCGATGGCTGTCTGTAGCAGTTGATCGAACTTCATGCGGTTGTAGGCGCCGGTGAGGACGTCGCGCTCCGACAGGGCCTGGATCTCCTTTTGCAGACTGATGTCCTGCAGGACGAGATAGCGCTCGTCACCTTCTTCGCCTTCCAATCCCCGCGCCTGGCGCACCCGCACCCACAGCGTGCTGCCGTCGGCGCGCAGCACCGGGCGCTCTGGAAGCGCATCATCGGCGTCCTGCGCTTGGGGGTCGAGTTGTCCGAGGCCGAGCGCGTCGAGCGAGGTACCGCGCAGGGTCTCGGCGCTCCAGCCGCTGGCTTGTAGGAGCGCGGAGCTGGCGTGGGTGACACGCCCATCGGTATCGACGCCGAGCGTCATCACATTGTTGTCGATCAGCTCGAGATAGCGCTGCGAGGCCGCTGCCGCGACCGCAGCCCGAGCCTCGGCCTCGCGGGTTGCGGTGACATCATCGACGACGATAATGGCGCTCTGTGGTTCATTCTCATCCGGGAGGATGCGAATACGCTGCTGCATGTAGGCGAAATGCGAGTCGATGATGCGGTCCAACGCCACCGCGAACAAATACCCTTTGCGCGGCTGCAAGTACGACGGCGATTGCAGTTGCAAGGCGGCTTTCACGCGCCGTCTCAGGGTCGCCACAGGGAGATCCGGGAACAAGGCCACGAGGGGTTGACCAATGGCCGCTTCCGCGTCGATCCCCGCGTGCTCGGTCATCCAGCGGTTCCACGCGAGGACGTTCAGCTCAGGGTCAACGATCAGGATGCCGCTGGAGAGTTGATCCGCGATCGATTGCATCAGTGTGGTAGTTCGTCGAGCACTCGATTCAGGCTGCATCGAATCCAATCGAAACACTGGCTGTGCGTCAAGATGAAGATGCGCCCGCGTATGTGCTGTTCGGCAAAATCGATGAGGGTTTCGATCTTGACGACATGATCGAAATGAGCCGTTGCCGGCGCCTCGCTGAGGGGCAGGGCGCTCAAGTGCTGCAGATCGGGCTCACCGAGGGTGATGCGCGCTTCCATCTGCGCGCCTAGTTCGCGCATCATCGCTGCGGTGACGATGTTGCTCAGCTCCAGCAAGACGTCGTCGTGGTCATCGCTGCTGTCCCCGTCCAACTGTGCTTCGAGGTAGGCGGCGATATTGGCCGCTGAGGTGTTATCGAGCAGGAAGATCACCTCGCCGCTGACATCGCCACGGAACACTTGCCGGGCGAGGTAACAGCCCTCGCTCGGCGAGCAGGCATCGCGCAGGATGCCGCGAAAGCTATGGGTGTCGATCAGGGCGATGCGCGGTGGGCGCATGGTGGCAAAGGCGCCCATGATCTCGGCGATGCGCGCCGTGGCCTTGCCGGATGCGACGTTGATGAGTTCGCCAAAACAGTCGAGCTGATCGTCATCGAGGGGTTCCATCAAAGAAACCCCAGTCGTCGCAGATGGCCTTCCAGCTCCTTCTGCAGCGCTGATTTGTCGATGAAGCCATCGGCGCCATCGGCCATGACCCTGGTCACGGCCCGCGACTGCACATCGGCCGAGACCACGAGGATGGGGGTTTTGAGGTCGTGCGCGCGAATCGCCTGGAGGGCTTCGAAGCCGTCCATCACCGGCATCGTCAGGTCGAGAAAAATGAGGTCTGGGTGATGCTTGTGCCATAGCGCCACGCCTTCCTCGCCGTGTTCCCCCTGAAGGATGTCAGCGTCTTGAAAGCCGGTCTCACGAAGAAGACCGATGAGTAAGCGCCGGGCCATGCGCGAGTCATCGACGACGAGCAGCTTCATAAAACGTCTTTTTCACCTTGGGCTCTGCTCTGCGATTATAGCCATAAATGGCTGCGTCGTCCTTGACAGGCGCCGAGTCGGCGAGTCATGCGGAGTCGCCGAGCATGGGGGGTGTTGGCGTCCCTGCCTCTTGCTCGTCGGCGTCCGGCCCTGACCTCAGCGCTCGAACGAGAGCCGTTGCTCGTCGCCCTTGCCGTCACTAGCCGCGATATGGAAGCTGCTGTTGCGCAGATCCGCCTCCAGCGTCGCCAGGCTGTCGCCGTTGTGCCAACTGATGCGCAGGTGGTGCTCGTCAGTGGGATGAACCTCGAAATCGCCGCAGAAAGCGGGGCAGGTGTTACGCAGTTGCAGCAACTTGAGCTGGTCGCGCACGACCAGCCGCTTGAGCCCCGCCTCGACGTCCTCGAGCGAGAGATTGGTGCGATTGATCTCCTTATGGCCGGCGGCGCCGCCCCGGTCGGCGGCTTCGTAGTCGTTCTTGCCGGCGAACAGATCCAGATACCAGATCTGCGGGATGCCCGGCATGAACAGCTGGATGGCGCGCGCCATCAGCAGCTTCTGCTCGTCCTCGCCGAGGGCGCTGAAGAAGGTGGCGTTGATCTGGTAGTAAGCGATCTTGCGCCCATCCGGCCCATAGAGGTTCTTCACCCGTCCGCCGCGCTCGGTGACGCGGGCCATGGTCGCCTCGATCTGCTCCTCATCCAGCAGCCCTTCGCGGAAGCTGCCGGCTGCGGCCTTGCCGCGCAGGTCCAGTAAGGGGATGCCGTCGTGGCAGCCGAGCATATTGATGGTCTGCAGGCCCTTGGTCCGAATCTCGTCGATCCAGCGCAGCAGGGCCTGGTTGGAGCCGCGCTCGAGTGCATCGATGACCAGGCCGGGGAAGAAGAAGTCGTAGATCGGGAAGCCCTTGCTCGCGACCTCTTCATGCAGCCCCGTGCCGTATTCGGCGTGGATCTCGGGGAAGACGATGAGGTCGTTGGCGTCGGCGATGCGCTTCAGCCGTTCGAGATAATCCCAGGTGCCGGGGCGGTTGAAGAAGTTGGGTTCGCCCGGGACCTTATGGAGATAGGCGAAGGCATCCAGGCGGATGATCTTGGCACCATAGTCGCGCAGCCGTTTCAGAGTCTCCTCGTAGAAGCTCCAGACCTGCTCGGAGCGGGCGTTGAGATCCATCTGTCCGAGATACTGGCGCTTGCGCTCGATCACGCTGAGGATCGCATCCTTGTGCTCGGCATAGCCGTCGAGTTCGATCGCCGCCGGATCGGTCTTGGCCGCGATGGCCTGGTTGACGAGCGAGACAACCGCCGGGGCATCGTCCGCAGAGATACCCTCGACCTCGGCGAGATCCTCGGGCTTGAGTTCCTTGTAGCTGACGTCCTGGTAGAAGGTGTTCCAGTACAGGCGATCCGAGCCGTCTGGGAAGCGCACCTTGAGGATCGGCAGCCCGGGCTTGCGCATGAACAGCTTTTGCAGGTACTCCTCGGTCGGGATGATGTTTCCATCCGGACCCTCGGTGCCATGCTCATGCCAGAATTCGTTCCAGTCGACGAAAAAGTCCTTGTACGAGGACTCATTGCCGTGCTCGATCAGGTCCTGAAACTGATGCGACTGCACCGAGAGGTGGTTCAGCACCAGATCGAGCTTGAAGTTGATGTTGAGCTTATGCAGCTCGGCGAGATCCTCGGGCGTGACCAGCTCCTCGTTGAGGCCGTAGTCGATGATCGAGAAGCCGCGATCGAGGTCGCTGTTGAAGAAGGTCGGCAGGATGTAGAACAAAGAAAAGGTGTCTTTGAACTCCGGTCGCTTCAGCACGGCGACGATGTCGGAGAGCCGGCCGCCGATGCTATCGGGGTAGGCGTTGAGCATCACCCCTGTCGGCAGCGTTTGACTGATGGGCTGTTGTTGAGACATAGATCACTCGTGTCGTTGAGTCGGCTCGAGGTGCGTCTGAGGTCTCCTCAGCGCTGCGACGGTTTGAAGCTGGGTTTCCAGCGGGGTTTTCATGATGCCGCCCGCATAGGGCGCTCGTTCATGTGAGCAGCTTAAAGAAAGCGCTGGCGTGAATGCAAGAAAGCGCCAGCATTGGGGCAGGATGGGGAGCGCGCGGCCCGCCCCTCGGCGGCGCTGGCGCAGGTCTAGCGATAGCGGTGGCGGCAGCAAGCGGCCATCGCTCTCCAGCACTCAGAACGGCGGCTCGTCATCGAAGGGGGGTGGTTCATCGCGGATGCGATCATCACCCGGCGCACCACTGCCGGCCGGTGCCACGCGCCAGGCCTTCACGTCGGTGTACCAGCGGCCGTTGTACTCCCGGCTCTCGAGGTCGAAGCTCACGGTCAGCTCTTGGCCCTCGTGGATGCCGAACTGGTCGATGCGATCGCCCCAGATCATGAAGCAGACCTGCTTCGGAAAATCGCCGGGGAGTTCGAGCACATACTCCTGCTTGCGCCAGGGGCCGCGCGCCGAGGTGCCGTTCTTCTCTGGCAGTACCTGTGTGATCTTGCCTGTCATCTCCATGTTGCCTGTTGCCTCTGCGGTGGCGGTATCGGGTTAAGGCCGGCATGGTACCAGCGCGGCTGCTGATTGCGCTCTCGAAGCGTCGCGGTGAAGCCGAGGCGCGCGTCGACAAGCTGTTCCTCGCGCTGGTTCGCCGCCCCAATCTGGCGCGATTGCGCCTAGACCGACTGGGTGTCACGCTGGACGCGCAGGGGGTGCCCATCCATGACCCGCAGACGCGACGCGTCGATCGCCTATCGATCTATCTCGCGCGCGATGTCGATGGCCACATCGCGAATCTGCAGCGCGCCGCCGAGCAAGGCCGGATCGCGGGCTGTTGCGCCTCTACGCGGCGCAGCGCAACGGTCGTCTGCTGGTCGCGGAGATGGTCGGTCCGCGCTGTGAGCATCTGGCGCATCTGCTTGCCTGGGCCATCCAAGGCGTTAACCCCTCAACGCGAGATCCCATAGCGCTTCATCTTTTGCCACAGCGTCTTGCGGCTGACTCCCAGTGCAGCCGCAGCAGCAGTCACATTGCGCTCCTGATCCTCGAGCGCGGCCAAGATCGCGGCGCGCTCGCCGGCACGGGCGTGGGCCTTGAGTCCAGCCACACCGGTCGTTGTCTCTCGCTCAGCTGCGCCCGGCAGTCTGAGCGCGAGCTGCGCGCCTTCGCCCATGATGCAGGCGCGCTCCAGCAGGTGCTGCAGCTCACGGACGTTACCAGGCCAGTGATAGCGCAGCAGCCGGCCGCGATCCTCGGCGGTTAGAGCGCGTTGCTCGTCTGGGAACCGGCGTCCGAAGTCGGCAACGAAGCGCTCGGCGAGCCAGAGGATATCCTCCGGGCGCTCGCGCAGCGGTGGGATCAGGATCTCGAGGACGTTGATCCGATAATAGAGGTCTTCACGAAACCGGCCACCATGCACCAAGTCCTCGAGATCCTGATGGGTCGCGAAGACCAGCCGGGCGGCGATCTCGAACTCCTGGTCACCGCCGAGGCGGATCAGTCGCCGCTGCTGAATCACGCGCAGCAGTCGCGGCTGCAGCGGTATCGGCATGTCGCCGATCTCATCGAGGAACAACAGCCCCTTGCCGGCGCGCTCGAAGACCCCCTCGCGCCTTGTAGCGGCGCCGGTAAAGGCCCCTTTCTCGTGACCGAACAGCTCCGATTCGATCATGCCCTCGGGCAGGGCCGCGCAGTTGATCGCGACGAAGGGCGCCTGCGGGCATTGCAGCTGGTGCAGCCGCTGGGCGACCACCTCTTTACCGACCCCAGATTCGCCGCGGATCAATACCGGCGATTCCGGATGCCGTGCGGCCCGTTCCAGCTCGATCTCGATGCGCTGCATCGCGGGCGACAGCCCAAGGCAAGGGTCGTCGCCGTATCGCCGGTGCCGAGCCGGCGTCAGCGCGCGCAGGCGTGTGATCAGCTGTGCTGGGTTGAGTGGCTTGGTCAGATAGTCGGCGGCGCCAAGCTTGAGTAGCCGGACGGCGTCGTCGATGGTGCCGTAGCCGGTGATGAACAGGCAGCGGGGCGGGTCGGCAGTCGCGGCCAAGAGCCGCTCGAACAGCTCGATCCCGGAGAGGTCGGGCAGATTGATGTCGATCACGGCCAGCGCCGGCCCACCCCCGAGCAGCGCCGTGAGACCGCTGGTACCATTGCGCTGCCAGTCGACCGCGAAGCCCTCGAGTTCAAGACGCTGGCTCAGCGCCTCACCCATGATCGGGTCGTCTTCGATCAGGCAGAGTCTAGTCATCAGTGGTGTTCGGGTGCAGTGGAAGTTGGACCTCGACGCGGGTACGCGCGCCCTGGGCATCGACCTCGATGCTGCCGTGCAGCTGAGAGACGATCTGGTAGCAGACCCAGAGTCCTAGCCCCTGGGTTGTGCCGAGGGGGGCCGCGAATGGCTCGAACAGATGCTCGAGTCGTTCTGGCGGCAGCGGCTGTCCGCGATTCTCAACGCTGATGTGCAGTTGATCCGCGTTGGTGTTGATCCGCACTGCGGCCGATCCAGTCTCGCCGGCGGCGTTGAGCGCGTTCAAGACCAGGTTCAGCAGCAGTTGGCGCACCGGCGTGGCCGGCAACGTGCTGGCCCTGTTCATGTGGATGACCCAGGTGACTGCTGTCCCGCAGCGCGTCAGTTGCGGCTCGACCAGGGTTCGCACATCCTCGACATCGTTCGCCGACAGGGTGCGGTTGTCGGCCCGCGCCTCGACCAGCAGCGCCGCGACCGTCCCTTGGATCTGCTGCAGACCACGATCGAGCAGGTCCAGCAGTCGGTTGCTGCGGGCGTCCCCGATGTCTTGGCTTCGATAGGTATCGATGGCCATCAACATGCCGCCCAGGGGGTTGTTGATCTCATGGGCAACGCCCGCCGCGACCCGGCCGACCGCAGCCAAGCGCTCGGCCTGCAGCACCCGGCGCTCGAGCGCAGCCTGCTCTGACAGCGCGCTCAGCATGGCGGCGAACCGCTGTCCGAGCTGGCCGATCTCGTCCTCACCGGTCGGGACCGGGCACTCCAGGGTGCGCGGATCTTCGCGCTCGACCCGCCGCATGCAGTCCGCGAGCCGAGTCAGCGGTGTCACCATGCGTCGCCCCCAGAGCCAGCCGACGGGTAAAAGCAGTGCCAACACCGCTCCGGTGACCAAGATGCCGCCGAGCAGGATGTCGTAGAAGCGGGCCAGAAAGGGCCGATCGGAGAGCACCGCGAAGAGATCGCCGACGTGCGTTCCCGCGCTGTCGAGCGGCAGATGGACCAGGCGCCGGATGGCGGTATCGTCCTGCAGTGCGAGCACCTGCATGCCCAGGTCGGTCGCTGCCGAGAGGCTGCCGACTGAGCGAGAGGCCAAGCTGGCTTCCCGATCAGTAGCTGGTTGGCTAGCTGCCTGCAAAACTAGCCGGTTATCTGGCCCGCTGTCTGGCGCGGTATCAGGTCGGCTTGGCCAAATGTTCGGCTCGCTGCCCGGCGAGGCGTCAGCGGCGGAGTCGGCTGCGGGCAGTGCCTGCGCGAGCGGCTGGTCGAGGCGGTAGCGGTGCGGGCGGTTGCTCGCGAACACGCGCCCCTGTGCATCCGCCAGCACCCAGGTGATCTGGCGATCGGCGCCATCCGGTCCCCGGAGCAGGGAATAGGCAAGCCATACGTCATCCTGGCGCAGGGCGTTCACCAGCAGGCCAGCCATGGCATGGCCCAGCTGCTGGACGTTGCGGCCTTGGTCCTCACGCAGGTTGTGCAGCGTCTGCAAGCCCAGTGCTAGCGCCATCAGGGTTGCGGTGCTGACAGCGGCGATGCTGAGCGCAAGCGGCACCCGGACGCGATAACTGGCGAACAGCTGGCTCATGGCTCTGGGCGGAGTACATGCAGGCTGGCGGCCGTAATGGCAGGGCCGGTGAATAGCGGGCTCATGCCTGAGGACGGAGCTGAAGCTGTTCGGCCATGGCGGCGATCTCGGCATAGAGCTGCGGGTCTTCGCTCGAGAACCCGTCAAGGTTCAAGTCGGCCAATACGGCTTGGCCCGCCGGGTTGCTGGATTGCCCGAGCAGCGTGGCGCGGATTGCGCTGCGTTGCCCAGCCTCCAGCGCGGGACCAGCGACGATGGGCGGGAAGCCAAACCAAGGCGAGCGCTCGATGACTCGAGTCGCTTGCGCCAGCGCTGGCTTGTGCAACAGCAGGGTCTCGCGCACGTAACTGTCCACGGCGGCGGCATCGACCAAGCCATCCGCAACGGCCTGTACGCTGCGTGCATGGCCCCAGGTGAAGATGCTGCGGCGGAAGAATCGGTTCGTCTCCAGGCCTCTCTCTTGCAGCAAGAAGTGTGGATAGAGCCAGCCGGAGTTCGACAGCGGATCGGTCCAGGCAAAGAGACCTCCCCGCAGGTCCTCCAGGCGCTGCAGGGGCGATGTGCTCGAGACGATGATCTGGGAGCGATAAAGCGGCTGGCCATGCCAGTGTGGCACCGCGAGGAGTTCAAACTGGCCCTGCTGTTGCACATAGGGATAGCCGCAGATCCAGGCCAGGTGGAGCTGCTCGCGGAGCAGGAGGTCGACGATGTCCTGGTAGCGGGTGCGTTGGACCAGCTCCACCGGGCAGCCGAGCTGCGTCGACAGCCAGGCGCTCCAACGATTCAGGAAGCCGACCTGGCTGTCCAGGATCACTGGCGTGACGCCGAAACGAAGCGCCTCGTCGCAGCCGCCATGGTTGGCTGCAGGGCGAGCCAACGCCGGATTGTGTAGCACGGGGGCGAGGGCTAGGAGGCGTTTAATAAAGGAGCGGCGTGAGCATGCTGTCATCGGATCAGTCTCCGGGGTGGCGTTACCTTTTGGTAACGGTGTTTCGCCGACGCTGTTACCCATGCGTGACGCCCATGCTGCCAAGCGGTTGATTCTATTCCATTGGATGTCTGGGCATGACCTTTGCTCATAGGCTGTCGACTGTGGGGTCGATCGCCTGTGCGGAACAGTATGGCTAAAACAGCTTCTTCAGCAGCTTGTCACCGATGTCTAACCTGCCCATGACCGAAGCATCCGGCTCTCCCGTCCTCATCGATCGCTTCGGCCGCCAGGTCAACTATGTTCGGCTCTCGGTCACCGACCGCTGCGATCTGCGCTGTGTCTACTGCATGGCCGAGGACATGCGCTTCTTGCCAAGGGCGCAGCTGCTGACGCTTGAGGAGATCGCAAGGCTCGGGCGCTGTTTCACGGAGCTGGGGGTGACCAAGCTGCGCATCACCGGGGGGGAGCCTCTGGTGCGTCGTGACCTGCTGAGCCTGTTTCAGCGATTGGGCCAGCTGCCGGGGCTAAATGATCTCACGCTGACCACCAATGGCACCCAGCTGCCGCGTTTCGCCACCCAGCTGCGCGAGGCCGGCGTGACATCGAAGAGATGCCCCTCGGGCTGATCGGCGACCATGACCGCGCCGACCTGCGGCGCGCGCTGCGGGCAAACCCGCTCGACGATGAGGCGGTGAAGCAAGCCATCATCAAGTCGATGGCGATCAAGCCCCGGGGGCATGACTTCGACCTCGCGGGAAAGCCAATCATCTTTCGCCATATGAATGCGACCGGCGGATGAATAGAGAGGCCAAAAGGGTGATAAACGAACAAAGGTGTCGCCATGGGTAGCGATGTGCGGCTGCGTTTTCGTGCCGATGCCTGTCTGCCGCGACGCTTTCCCGCGTTCGCCTGCCAACGCTGCGCCGACGCCTGCCCCAGCGACGCCTTGATCCCGACCCCACAGGGACCACGACTGGCATCGGGCTGCACCGACTGCGGCCAATGTGTCACGCGCTGTCCGACCGAAGCCCTGGCGGTCCCCTGTTTCGGCCCGGGGTTCGGCCTGGGTATAAACCCAGACCGGCTGCCTGCGGCTAACAACACAACAGCACCGGTGACCCTCGATTGCTGGCGGGTCGCATCGAGTCTGACGCCAGCCGACGGGCTGCGGGTGCCCTGTCTCGGCGGACTCTCGCCCGCTTGGTTGCTGGAGCTGGTCGCGGACGCGGCGGGTCGGCCAGTGCATCTGCTGGATCGCGGTCTTTGTGGCGCCTGTCCGTCGGGTCCGACAGTCCTTGATGCGGCGAGTCAATCGATTGGTGATTTGGCGATTGGTCACTGGGCCGGGCAGGCGTCCGAGCACGGACTTGGTCATGGAGATCGGTCGACCGTTCATACCGCCGGTCAGGTGCCCGCCGATAGACTTGGCCACCATGGTTGCTCGGGTGGCCACGATGGTCAGTTGGGCGAGGGCGCTCACGCATTCCATCCAGCCCGCTGGTGCCTGGACGAGACCACGCGCTTGCTCGATGGGATAGGGCTGAATCAGAACCTTTGGCCGCGTTTGATCGCTGCGTCCGATGCACAGGGCGGCGGTAAGGGCAGCCTCCGGGGGGCCGAGCCTGCGTCCCTAGGTCGTCCGGAACCGTTGCTGGAGACTCGCCTCAGCCGGCGCGCGTTCTTCACTGGGCGTACCGGACGCCGCGCCGACCTTCCAAGTCCTCCAGTGCCGAGGGGCCACGAGCAGGGTCCGCGCCAAGACCAGGTGTCGCGCCAAGATCAAGCGCCGCCGGCGAGCGAGGGCATGGGGCTGGATTGGCACCGCAACTCGCTGCCGGAACAGCCGCGCCGACTGGCCGCGCTGCTTCGGCTGGCGCCAGCGCAGCAGGTGCCCGCGCACCTATTTCCCGCGCTCGCGATCACGGATGCCTGCGCCCACCATGGCCTCTGCGCCAGCGCCTGTCCGAGCGACGCGCTCAGCCGCTATCGCCGCGAAGGCGAGCAGGGCCATCGTTTCAACCCCAGCGCCTGCAGCGCCTGCGGTCTCTGTGTCCGGCTCTGCCCGGAACAGGCGATCGAGCTGCGGTCCCTGGGGACGCGCGATCTCGGCAGCGGTGCGTTGGCAACAGCAGCGCAAACCCTGACTCGATTCAGCACCCATACCTGCTCAGCCTGCGGCGCTGACATCCCGGTCGCCGAGGCCGACCCTGACACGCCAGACACCAACGGGACGAGCGCCGAGGCCGACAAAGAGAGACCTGGTTCCGACAGGCCGAGCGCCGACACGAGCAAAACGACCGGCGAAACGCTGCTCTGCCCAGCCTGCGCGCGCGACCAGGACTTCGCGCGCTCCGCGTTCCAGACGCTGTTCGCGGCCAGGCCCGCAGACGCTTGACCATTTGAGCTTGGCACCGCCGCCAAGCGGACAACGACGACGAGGGGTGTTCAGAACCCCCCGCAATGACAAACCACTCCAGGAGAAAGCGATGGAGATCACCCAAGCCCCGGTTTCACGGCGGCGATTCCTGCAAGCCAGCGGCGCGGCTGGCGCCCTGGGTGCCGCCGGACTCGGTGGCGGCCTGTTCACGACCCTGCAGCCGAGCGCGGCGCAGACGTCGGCGAGTAGCGATGCCGCTCCGGAGACCCGCATCACCAAGAACATCTGCCACCAGTGCCCGGCGCGCTGCGGCATCGATGTCTACACCACCGACGGCCGGGTGCATGCCATCTATGGCACCTCGGACCATCCGATCTCCAACGGCAAGCTTTGCCCCAAGGGCCCGCTCGGCACCTACATCCTCTACGACCCGGACCGCTTCAAGGGGCCGATGAAGCGGACCAACCCCAAGAAGGGCCGCGATCAGGATCCGGGCTTCGTGCCGATCTCCTGGGACGAGGCCTTGGACACCGTCGCCCAGCGGCTGAATACGCTGCGCGACCAGGGCGAGAGCCACCGCTTCGCGCTGGTCTACGGCCGCGGCTGGGGCGCCTCCGATGCCGGGTTGCAGGGGACCTTCGGCGAACTCTATGGCTCGCCCAACGTCGCTATCGGCCACTCCTCAATGTGCTCGGACGGCAGCATCCTGTCGAAACGGGCCACCGACGGCAACGCCTCCTACAGCGCCTACGACTACAAGAACAGCAACATGCTGTTGATGTTCGGCGTCGGTTTCCTTGAGGCGTTCCGGCCCTATAACAACAATATGCAGGTGTGGGGCTACATCCGCGGCGAGAAGGTGCCGAAGACGCGCATCACCGCGGTCGACGTGCACATGAACACCACGCTGGCCGGTGCCGACCGAGCACTGCTGATCAAGCCCGGGACCGATGGGGCGCTAGCGCTGGCTATCGCCCACGTCATCCTCACCGAGGGGCTATGGGAGAAATCCTTCGTCGGCGACTTCTACGACGGCGAGAACCGCTTCCAGGCCGGCCGGACGGTGGACCCGTTCGACTTCGAAGAGAAGTGGGTCAAGGGCCTGGTGGACTGGTGGAACATCGAGCTGAAGGATCGCACCCCGGCCTGGGCCGCAGGCGTCACCACGCTGAACGAGCGCGATATCCTCGCCACCGCGCGCGAGTTCGGCACCACCCGCCCGGCGATCGCGCTGTTCGAGCGCGGCGTGCATGCCCACTCCAACGGCATCCTCAACGGCACGGCGGTGCACAGCCTCAACGCCCTGGTCGGCTCCCTGTTCGCCAAGGGCGGACTGATGTACCAAATGGGGCCCTCCTACGGCGCGATGCCAGTCAGCGCCGAGGACTACCTCGACGACTACGCCAGCAACGGCCCCTGGAAGGACCAGCCGCGCATCGACCTCAAGGGCAACGAGGACGGCTATCTGTTGGCCAACAACATGCTCCAGGAACTCGGGCCCAACTCGCTGGCGGGTAAGCCGTACAAGCTCGATACGGTGATGTTCTACCTGAGCAACCCGATCTGGACCGCACCCAACGGCCAGATCTGGGAAGAGGCCATGGCCGAGCTATTCGTCATCGATACCTCGCCCTTCCCGGGCGAGACGGCGATGTTCGCCGACCTGGTCCTGCCCGATCACACCTATCTGGAGCGGCTGCAGGATGCACCGACCTATCCATTCCAAGGCTTCCCGATGGCGCAGCTGCGCGTCCCGGCGATCGAGCCGCTCTATGACACCAAGTATTACGGCGACACCCTGATCGAGATCGGCAAGCGCATCAACGGGCCCATGGGCGAGTACTACCAGGCCCTCGGTGACAGCGAGAACGTCCTGCGCCACCTCGCCAAGGGCTTCGAGCAGGACCCGGGCGACAACGGCGTCAACTCCTTCGAGAGCTGGAAGGAGCAGGGCGTTTGGTACAAGAAGCCCTACTACTGGCAGCAGATCAATGGCGAGTTCTTCGAGTGGGACGGCGGCGGCTACAACCGGTTGATGTCCGCCGAGGACGTGAAGGAGAACCTCTTCAAGACCGAGTCCGGCAAGTTCGAGTTTCGCTCCTCGTGGCTGGAGGACAAGGCCGATTGGATCGCCGCCAAGACCGGGCGCGATCGGTCCAAACTCATGTTCCCGCACTGGGAGGAGCCCATGCACCCCGGCGGCGGCGATCTCTATCTCGTCACGCCGAAGGTCGCCCTGCATGCCGAGGGTCGCGGCGCCAACCTGCCAGTGGCGATCACCCACCTGCAGCCGACCCTGGGCGGGCGCGAGCAGGTCTACATCGAGATCAACCCCGAGACGGCCAGGTCCCGCAGCATCAACCACGGCGATCGTGTACGCATCAGCTCCGACGTCGGCAGCATCGAGGGTCACTGCAAGTACTTCGAGGGCGTGCGCCCGGATACCCTGGTGTTCCCAATGGAGCACGGACACTGGGCTCAGGGCCGCTGGGCCAAGGGTCGCATGCCCGGGCACTGTGGTGAGGTCACGGTGAACCTGTCCGACCGCATCACCGGGCAGTGCAGCTACTACACCACCAAGGTCCGCATCGAGCGGGTCTAAGCCGGAGGAGCAACCAACATGGCAAAGTGGGGAATGGTCATCGACCTCGACAAGTGCACCGGCTGTCAGGCCTGCACCACCGCCTGCACGATGGAGAACAGCCGTCTGCCGGGAGAGAACTGGCAAGACGTGCTGTTCTACACCGAGGGCACCTATCCGAACGTCAGCATGAAGTGGTTTCCGCGTCCCTGCATGCATTGTGAGAACCCTTCCTGTGTCTCGGTATGCCCGACCAAGGCCACCTATAAAGACCCGGAGGGCGGCTTTGTGCTGGTGGACTGGAACAAGTGTATCGGCTGCAAGTACTGCCAGGTCGCCTGTCCCTATGGCGTGCGCTTCTACATGGACGAGAAGGCAGTCATCCAGCCGGACATCCGCGAGGTGTTCCCGAGCGACAACGCGCAGGTCTGGAATCCACCCTATAAGGGCCCGCAGGATGATCCCAGTCGTGGCATTGGCATCCAGCCGCACGGCGTGGTGTCCAAGTGCACCTTCTGTCACCACAAGGTGAGCAAGGCCCCGGCCGACGCGATCGACCTAGATGAGGACGTCCCGGAACTCAAGGAGCACGTGCCCGCCTGCGTGCGGGTCTGTCCCCCCAAGGCGCGCTTTTTCGGCGATCTGGACCACCCGGGCAGCTACGTCAACAAGCTGATCGCCGACAAGCGCGGGACGCGTCTGAAGGACGAGACCGGCAACAAGCCGCAGGTCTATTACCTCTCCGGCGGTGCGGCGGCCTCGGTGCCGTCACTGCGCAGCATGGCCGCAGCACCCGCACCGGAGGAGACTCCGGAGACAACCAGCCGCTCCGCCTGATCCCTGAGGTGAATTCCAATGAACAACACGCAGCCCCAAACCCTGGCAACCCATGATCAGGCGCAAGACCTGGCGAACAAGCGTCTGGCGATCCTGATCATCGCGCTGATCGGACTCCTGATCGCTGGTGGTATCACCCTCGCCAACCTGGTCACAGAGGGTCACGCCGTCTTCAATACAACGAATCTGGGCCTCTTCTGGGGCCTGCCGATCGTTATTTACGACTATTTTCTGTTGACATCGACCGGTTTGGCGATGGTGGCGGGCCTCGCCATCGTCACCGGCGCCGAGGACTTTCGGCCAGTGCTGCGACGAACGGTCTGGCTGGCGTTGGCCGGACTGCTCGGTGGTGTGGTGGTGCTGATGCTCGAACTCGGCCATCCGCTGCGAGCGCTCTGGGCGATCCCGTTCAGCTTCGCGTTCAGCTCGCCACTGTACTGGAAGGTGATGGCAGTGAGTTTCTACGTGCTCTCGCTGCTAGTGTTGCTCTATCAGTTGCTGAGAACGAACTGGACCCTGCAGTCATTGCGTCCGTTTGCGCTGGTCACGCTGGCCCTGGCATTGAGCGTGACCGCCATCGCCGGTGTCGTCTATGGCTCGCAGAGCTTTCGCGCCTTCTGGGCCTCTGGCGACATCCCGGTGGCCTTTATCTTTGAGGCACTGCTCGGCGGGTTGGCCTTCATCTACTTCTTCAGCTACCTCGCCTACGCCTTCAACCCAAGGTGGATGCCAGCCGACCTGCGGCGACTGTTCGATACCCGCCTGCCGATGCTGTTGTCGCTGGCGATCTTCATCCATCTGCTGTTCGTGGTGGCGCGCCTGAGCAGCGGCCTCTATGGCAACGCCGAGGGCTTGCAGGTCTGGCAGCACATGGCCAGCTCGCCGCTGCTTTATCTCGAGATCTTCGTCGGCCTGCTGCTGCCGCTGGTGCTCTTGATGGTGCCTCGGACGCGCACCCATCCCGCCGCTCAGATCATCGCCTCGCTGCTGGTGATGAACGCGCTGCTGATCGCCCGCTACGAATACATTATCGGCGGTCAGTTGGTGCCCATGTTCAAGGGCTCCTGGGCGCCGGATCTGCTCAACTACATCCCCTCCGCGACCGGCTGGCTCTTGCTGCTAGTGGCGATCTTCCTCTCCAACGCCGTCAATGCCTTCGGCGAGCTGAAGCTTGGGCTTGGGCTTGGGAGAAGTGAGAAGTTGGAGGGGAGAGGGGAGAGGGTGAAAGTTTGACATGAGCAGAGTGCAGGCGATCAACGCCTGCTTGGACAGTGAGACACATGAGAGGGAATGACTGTAATGACCGATGATCCTATTGCCCTCGCCAAGGCCGATCTCTACCTCTGCCTGGCGCGGGCCTTCACCACTCCTGGCAACTCGGGGTTCTTGGCGGCCCTTCGCGACGATCTGCCGTTGGATCTGGAAGACCTGGGCGCACAGCTCGGTTGTCCTCTCGAACCGGCGCTGGCGGATTACCGAGAGTCGATCGCCAGCATCGCCGATGCCGAGCACCTTTTGGTCCTATATTCGCGGCTGTTTCTGGTGCCGGGTGATCACCATCCGAGCCTCAACACCGGCACCTATCTGGATGGCGCCCTCGCGGGCGGCAGCCTGACGATGCTGGAGCGCTGTTATGCCCGCTGTGGACTCGAGCGACAGGGCGAATTCCATGATCTGTCGGACCACCTGAGCGCACAGCTCGAGCTGGTGGCCTGGCTGTTTACGGCGGAGGCGCAGTCCGGCGGTGAGCCGGCCGTCGGCGCTGAGCTGCCCCTCCGAGCTGAGCGATCCCGCCATGCTGAGCCACCGATGCGCGCCGAGGAGATCCTGTCTCAGTTCGTTGTCCACTGGGTCGGGCCGTTTCGCGCCGAGCTGGCGGCCGCGAGCAACCGCTTCGGGCTGGTCGCCAACCCCTACCTGCATCTCGCGCGCGTGCTGGAGGCGGCGGTTAGGCACGAGGTCGGTGAGGACCTGTCCGCGCGGACCGAGGACAGCGGTCTCGATCCGGAGATTGCCCGCCTGCGCAGCCAGTACGCTGGGCGCGAGCTTGGCGAGGAGGATCTGGTCATCATTCGCGCCCGCCTCGCCGCCGATGGCCTGCCGAGCAACCACATCGCTATCCCCGAGGAGGCGCGTGACAGGACCATGGGCGTGGCAGCCATGACCCCACCGGCGCCACCCTCGCATCGGCTCAAGACCGAGGCTTGAGCCGGCTTATCCGGCCGCGAGCGCGCCGCCGAGCAGGCACACCGCCAGGCCGAGCTGGCCGCCGCAGCTGAGCGCAAGCCGGAGGGCGAACGTCTCGTCGAGGCCCATTGTCTGAGCTGCCACGCCCCAGAGGTTATTGCCACTGCGCGCCATACATGGCTCGGCTGGCAGCTCAGCGTGCTGCGGATGCGCATCCTCAACGGCGCCCAGATCCCGTCACTGGAGGCATGGACCATCGTCGAACACCTGTCGACAACCCAAGGCGCCGGGCCGCGCCGAGTCGCCATCGAATATGGTCTTGGTTTGCGCTGCTCCTGTTCAGCCTGCTCGCAAGCGGTGTCGTCAGTGCCGCCGAGTTCGCAGCGACCAGCGAGGAACCGCGCAAGACCGTCCAGCCCTAACCCCGCTAGAAGAGCGGATTGGCCACGCTCAGGCCACCGTCTTGCAGGCGCAACAAGCCCAGATCGAGCAGATACTGAATGTCGTCATCGGGCACATCGCCGAGCGCAGTCCCGGCGAGCATCGGCTCGATCACGCGGCGCACGTGCGGTTCTTGCAGCTTATGGGCGAGCTGATCGAGATGCGTCACGCGCTCGAGGATCATCTGCTCCTTGGCCTGATCGATCAGCGCTCGCGTGATCGGTTGGGTGCGGTCGCGACCCGCGCGCAGCTCGAAGCAGGCGCGATAGGCCAGCGCATTGACCAACCAGGGTTGGCCCTGGGTCAGTTCCCAGACCTGCTCCAGCGCCTCCGGGGTGAACACCTGCCCGGTCTCTCGGGTGTGCTCCAGCAGCAGGGTGCGGGTCTCCTCGGCGCTGAAGTCGCCCAGGCGCAGGGACTTGGCCTTGATGTTGAAGGCGCTGCCGCCGGCTGGGGTCGCCGCCGTGCCGGAGGGGATCTAGAGCGACCAAGATAGGGTTCGGTGCCGGCGCCGGCGTCGGTGAACGAACCGTCGTCGTCGTTCGGGTTATTCCGGCTCCACCCCCTGGGGTCGCTCCGGGCCCTGGGGCTGCTCCAGCCCCTGGGATTGCTCCAAATAGCGGAAGAAGTCGGAGTCCGCGCGCAGCATCAGGGTGCTGTTGGCACCGAGGGCCTGGTAGCTCTCCAGCGTGCGGAAGAAGGAGTAGAACTCGGGATCGGCGCCAAAGGCGACGCCATAGATGCGCGTCGCCTCGGCGTCCGCGTCACCGCGGATCTCCTCGGCCTCGCGCGCGGCGACCGAGCGGATACGGCGTAGGTCCCGTTCCATGTTGCCGAGGATCTCCTGGCTGCGACCACGACCCTCCGAGCGGAAGCGTTCGGCGATGGACTGGCGCTCGGCGATCATGCGCTGCTCGACCTGCTGGCGCACCGAGTCGATGTAGTTCACGCGCTTGATGCGCACGTCGTCGAGTTCGATGCCGAGTGCTGGCATCGAGGCACGGGCGCGGGTCAGGATCTCCTGCTCCAGCAACTCCCGGCCGAGCTTGGGCTGCTTCTCCAGATTGACATCGCTGCGCTCGGCCAGGGTCGGGTCCTCAAGGTCCTCGACATTGACCTCCCAGTCCTTGGAACGCACGATCTCCTCCAGCTCGGTAGATGAGACCATGTCGCGCACCACCGAGTCGATGATGTCATCGAGGCGCGTGCGAGCGCCGGCCTCGTCGCGGACACTGGTCAGGAACAACAGCGGATCGGCGATGCGCCAGCGTGCGGTGGTATCCACCAGGATGAACTCCCGGCCCAGAGTCGGGATTTGGGTCACATCGCCATCCCAGACCAAGAGACGCTTGTCGAAATAACGCACGTTCTGCCAGGGCAGCTTGACCTTCAGACCAGGTTCCGTGATCACGCCACCAATGGGTTGGCCAAACTGCACGATGATGGCCTGATCGGCCTCATCTACCGTGTAAAGCATCGAGGCACTGGCAGCGACTAGCAGCAGCGCCGCAACGACGATCAGGATCGCTTTCATTGGTCACCTCCGGTCGTCGATGGGGTTGCCTGGGTTGGGCGATTGAGGTCGAGCAAGGGCAGCGGGCTCATCTGGCCGTCCTGCACCACCAGCACCTGGCCGATCCTGGGCAACACCTCGTTCAGGGTTTCGAGATACAGCCGCGAGCGGGTCACGGCCGGCGCCTGCTGATACTCTGCGAGCACCGCCGAGAAGCGCGCACTCTCGCCCTCAGCGCGATTGACCCGCTCGGTCGCGTAGCCCTCGGCCTCGGCGACGGTGCGCAGCGCCGCCCCCTCGGCGTTCGGGATCTCCTGATTCACGCGCTTCTGCGCCTCGTTGATCATCCGCTCGCGCTCCTGGCGGGCCTCATTGACCTCGTTGAAGGCCGGCTGCACCGCCGGTGGCGGCACCACGTCCTGCATCTCGACGGTGTTGATCCTGATCCCGGCATCATAGGCATCCATCAGCGCCTGGATCTCCTCGCCGGCCTTTTGCTGGATCTCGACGCGCCCGACCGTCAGCACCTCGGAACCGAGCATGTTGCCGACGATGCGCCGCATCACCGACTCCGAGATATCGCGCAGCGTGCGGGTCGGTTCGCGCATCTGATAGAGGAATTTGATCGGGTCGCTGATGCGGTATTGCACCACCCATTCGACGTCGATCATGTTGAGATCGCCGGTCAGCATCAGGGATTCATCCTCGAACTGCTGGGGGCTGTAGGTGGTGCGCCCGCCCTCTCCGGTGCCGGTGGTGCGGAAGCCGAACTCCTGTTTCAACACCCGCTCGGTAGCGACGAACTGTACCGTATCGATCCCGAACGGGATCTTGAAGTGCAGGCCCGGATCATTGATGCCGATCACGGCACCGAAGCGCTTGACCACAGCGCGCTCCTCCGGCTGGACCGTGTACCAGGACGACAACAGCCCCCAGATCAGGGCGAGCCCGATGACGACGGCGATGATGAGCTTGATCGGCCGCTTGCCTGGCGCATTGTGGAACCGGCCGACAAAGGAACTGACCAGGGCCTCGAGGTCCGGCGGCTCGGACTGGCCGTTGCTGCGGGGCCTGACTGACTGGATCATGGGCTGATCTCCTGCTGGGCGATGGGGTGCGGATGATCCGCATCCACCTGACCCATCATACCAGCAGGCTTTCGTCGCTCAGAAGTTGGTTAGCGATCTCAGGCGGGAAGGAGTCCGGTATCGAGATAGAGTTTGGCCAGAGGTGACGCCATGCACAGTACCGGCAGTTCGACAGCATCGCTTGCCTGCTCGAAGAGCTAAAGCGGACGACAATGACCTACTCGGGCTGGCCATGCAAGACAGTGCGCTGAGGTGCCACGATGACGCATCCTGATCCCTTCGATCCGACCTACGGCTACGATCTCGACGGACTCTTGGCGGTGCTGCCGCCACGGGCGCCCGAGGATTTTACCGACTTCTGGACACTGAGGTACCGGCACGCACTGGAGATCGACCCCGCATTGAAGCTCGAACCCTCTGCCTATCAACGCCCGGGAATGCGCGTCTGGGATGGCCGCTATCGCTCAACTGATGGGATCAGCATCGGCGGTTGGCTGCTCGAGCCCGAGCATGGTTCGCCGCAGCGCGGTTTTGTCGTCGGTCACGGCTACGGTGGCATCGAGCAACCCGACTTCCCGCTACCCTGCGCCGATGCCGTCTATCTGGTGCCCTGTTTCCGTGGTATCGGTCGCAGTCGCCGCGCCCCGATCTCCGACGACCCGAACTGGCATGTGCTGCACGACGTCGACAAACCGGATCGCTACATCATCGGCGGCTGCGTCCAAGACCTCTGGGTCGCAGTCTCTGCGCTACTGATCCGATTCCCCCAGCTCAGCGGCTGCATCAGCTACCTGGGTATCAGCTTTGGCGGCGGCATCGGCGCGCTGGCCCTGCCTTGGGATCGGCGCATTCGCAGCGCGCATCTGAATGTACCGACCTTCGGTCACCAGCCCCTGCGCCTGCAATTGCCCACCACCGGCTCGGCTGCCTCGCAGCAGCGTTTCGCCCGTGAGCATGGTCACCTGTTGGAAACCTTGGCGTATTACGATGCCGGCTCGGCGGCCCGTTTCATCCGGCAGCCGATGCATGTTGCGGCGGCCTTGTTCGATCCGTCCGTGGCGCCGCCGACCCAGTTCGCCATCTACAACGCGCTCGCAGGTCCCAAGCAGCTGTTCGTGTTGGCCACCGGCCATGCCGAGAATCCGGCACGCATCGCTCAGGAACACAACCTGCTCGACGCCTTGACGAGGTTCTTTTGCGACGATGAATCGCGAGTATCACCGCTGGCATAGTCCCCATCTCGGTCGCGATATGGAACTGCTGGTGTTTGGCCATGCTGGGGCCAAGGTGCTGGTCTTTCCCACCCGAGACGGACGCTTCTACGAATACGAACATCTGCGCATCACCGAAGCGCTGCGGCACAAGCTCGAGGCCGGTCAACTGCAGCTCTACTGCGTTGATAGCCTCGACTGGGAAAGCTTCTACTGCGACTGGGCGCATCCCGAAGGTCGCATCCAACGCCATCAGGCCTTCGAGGATTACATCCTCAACGAGGTGCTGCCGCTGATGGCGAACAAGAACGGCCATCCCTGCACCATCGCCCATGGCTGCAGCTTCGGCGCCTTCCACGCGGCCAATATCGCCTTTCGGCATCCGCACCTGTTCCAGAAGCTCAGCGCCTTCTCCGGGCGTTACGATCCTACGCTCAATGTCGACTGCTTCCGCGATCTGCTCGACGGTTACCGCAACGAGGCGATCTACTATCACTCGCCAGCGCAGTACCTGCCGGGTCTCAACGGTTGGCGCCTCGAAGCCTTGCGGCGGATGGATATCGTGCTGGTCATCGGACGCGATGACCCTTTCCTCGACAACAACCGCCACATCAGCCGCATCCTCTGGGAGAAGGGCGTCTGGCATGCGCTGCACGAATGGGATGAGCGCGCTCACAGTGGTTACTATTGGCGGCGTATGGCTCCGCTGTATGTCTGAGTCGGGTGCTGATCAGCGTGGGTCGCGCTCAAATCGAGAAGGCACCGGACTGAGACCGTCTGGCAACGCCCAAGCCTAGCGGCAAGGCCGCCAGTGGCGTTGATGATCAGACAGGGTTGCTTATTATATTACGTTGGCGTTAGATTATGCGCTCCACGAAACCGGAGATCGACCATGTCACCCAAACGCCTCCTGCACACCGAACAACCGCTAGACCAGGCCGCGCGGACGGCGCTGAACAGCCAGCTCAAGGCGGCCCTGGGTAGCGACACCCGCTTAGAGCCCTCGCGCAAGCCGCATCTGCTGTTTGTCTCTCATGACCATCTGCGAGCGACATCGCAACAGCTCTTGGCCGTGATCCGCAAGCAGGGCGTGTCCGCACACTTCGTTGACCTTTGATGCTGTCGTTTTAAGCAGGTTGCGTCCAGGATGAAGATCGGCACGATTGCTAAGCAGCTTGGTACGACCGTGCGCACCTTGCGTTTCTACGAAGAGCAGGGGCTAGTGCAGCCGCGGCGCACGGCGGGCGGGACACGCCTCTACGACGCGGCTGATGTCGCTCGCTTCGCCGCCGCGCTGGCCCTGGCGGGTTCAGGCTTCTCGTTGCAGGAACTGGCCGCGTTGACGGCCATTCGTCCGCAGAGTGAGACGGGTGATGCGGCCAGCAGCGAGGTTCTCGCGCGGCTCAGGGCCATGGATCAGACCCTCGCTGATCAGGTCGCGGCGATCGAAACACAACGGCGCGACCTCGCCCGGGCTCAAGCGCTGGTGCGACGCTGCCAAGGTTGTAGGCAGCGCCCGGTGCGTGCCATCTGTGATGAGTGCGAGGTCAGCCGTGGCGTCAGTGACAGCCAGGTCTTGCAGCTGGTCTGGGATGCTCCAGTCCGTGATTGAGGTGCGCCTCGACTGCCTCTATCGGCGCGAGTGGCTGGAAACTCGCGCCGGCGATGGGCGAGCGGACTACCTCCGCAGTCTTCATCCACGATTAGGCGAACACCGAGCGTTTAACCGTGCAGACATAGCTGCTTCGGGAGCAACTTGAGGAACGGATTCGGGGTCAGGGACTTCGACGCTTGCTCGTCAACGTCGCCAGCGACGTCCAAATGTTGCATGATCTGGGCGGTGTACAAGGAACCCTCTTCGACTCGCCCTCGATTGACCATGGCCGAGGTGACGGTCAACGCGCTCGAGCAGACTTGGGATGATTGGCGCGCGGAATTGTTTTCAGCTCTCGGTGAGGATGAGGACGAGCCGCGTCTGGAATGGGCCGCAGAACAGGTGATCGATACTCACAATCGGCTGAACAGCGCGGTTGAATCCTTCGCCGAGGCGTTACGCAACTGGGCCGAGCGCGAGTATCGGGTGATGACCCAAGGCACCCTTGCCGTCGTCATCGCCACGCTGACGATCGTCGTGCCAGCGCCCGGGTCGAGACCAGCTGGCTCGATGGGTCGCCGCAGCCCGGCGATCAGCGCCTCTATCGGTTGCAGGGGACGCTGCTCGAACGCGTGTTGGCCGACGAGACGCCGCTCTATGTCGAGGCGATGGTCGAGCGCGCCAGTGAGAACCCGGCCTATGAACTCCTTCGCCACCTGGTTGGGCTCGGGATGTGCGATGCGATCTTCCTGCCGCTGACGCCACAATCACAGACGCCGATTCCAGCGGTCGTGGTCTTTGCGACTCGGGATCCTGAGGGTTTCGGCGCCGCACGCCGGCGGCTGCTTGGCAACATCACGCAACTGCTCACTCAGGGGGTTGGGCGCACCGCGCGCCTGGCGGAGCAGGGGCGACTGGCGGCGATCGGCGAGTTTGCCTCTGGTATCGCGCATGAATAAACCAGGTAATCCCCCGGCTCTGCCGGGGTGACAGTAGCAGTTTGACATTT